>NZ_JBXVVH010000005.1:0-173587 GCF_057219185.1 Lacinutrix sp. YIN62 | reverse complement strand
GGGGACTTATACTAAACCAATTTTTAGCTATATTTGAAAACAGGATTAGGATATAAATAACCTAACCCTGAAATTTTGAACTTACACACTTTTTAGGATAGTGTCAAAGCAAACCAAAGAGGCTGTTTAAAAAGGACGACTTCTTTAAAAAACTTATCTCTTAATAAATTCTTTGTTATATTTTCCCTTTTCATCTTTTTTAATAAATGAATGAGGAATCTGTCCGCCAGAACCATCTATAAATAAAATCTTTTCTGAAGTTTCGTCTTCAATAATAAAACTAAAAACCCCTTCATCTGTATCAAATTGCCAATCTTTAGTCTGTACAAAACATCTCCATGGTTTAACAAAATCATATTCTTTTTCAAACCCTTGCAATTCGCCTTCTCTTAAAAAGACATTAAAGGCTTTATCTTCAAAATAATACAAATCTAAATCACTAAGCATTTGTTTTACTAATTCCGATATTGTTTCTTCTGTATAATTCATTTTTATTAACTTTTTTTCTAAATTCCAATTCTTAAAATAATCTAAGTCAACTGCAGGTAAACCTTTTGGAAATCTGAAGTTTTCATTATATACGTTGACATCGTTTAATAAATCTGATATGTCCCATTTTTCTTTGCTTTTCAAAAACTCAGATAGTACATATTCTTCATGAAACTTTCTAGGTATTTTCTTGCCTGAAATTTTCTCTAATTTATGCCAAAGTTTTAAATGAAACAACTCGTGTTGCATTGTATAGGTTGTTATTTCTACTACACCACCAACCTTTGGAGAATACCCTCTAAAGAAATAAACAGCAGGACCATCCAAAACCTCTTGATATCTTCCATTTTTAATTTTTTTAAGAATCTCTCTCTCTAATTCAGCAACCTCATCTAACTGCTTAAACACATCATCACTTTGTGCTAAGGCTTCTCTAGCATACTTTTTAATACACCTTTTATTGCTACTGTTAACTCTCCTGTTAACGTAAGCATTTCTAGGAAAAATAAATATTTTTGTAGTGCTTTAGAAAATTCAGAATCTGTACCACTTGTAATCTCGACAATTCCAGCAGCAAGTTTTATTTTTGCAACTATGTTTGCAGACTTAGCAACTTTATTGGCATTTTTTAACACCCTTAGTTACTTTAACCAATTTAGTTTACTTCTTAATAATTTATAAGAGTTAAATATCTATAAAAATATGTGGTGTTATTATATACAGAGCTTCTCCTGTATTAGCATTTATATCTATACCCATTGTTCTTTCATCTAAACCCCATATTTCTGTATACGAAACACTATAAATATCAATTTTTTGCCCGTAATATTTCCCATGAGGAATAGATTGCGTTAATTCGTTTTTAGTTCTATATCTAATATCGTTAATAGTATCTATACTCAAATAGTCAATCTTTTTACTTTTAAGTACATTAATTGCTATTGCTAAGGCCTGCGCTTTTGTAATCATTTTGTTGTTAATTATTTTATAAATTAAGAGTTAAAGCAAAAATAGAGCATCGTTTTGATGCGCTATTTTTTAAATTTATGTTTTGCAGTTATCCTACCCAATCATCTTTTAAAAAGTATTTTCCTTCTCCATTTTTTAATATTTCCACCCCTGCTTGCTTATGTCTAATATAATATGGCTCTCCAGTATCATCACTTATTTCCATAAACATTTTATTATTAAAAATTTCAGACTCCTCTTCAAAGTCAAACCCTATTATCCAATAGGGTTTTATTTTACTTTTAGCTTCATCATAAGTAATTACTTTAGGCAAAAAACCAGCATTGTATACCTCATCCAGGTTTTCTATTTGTTCCTCCTTACTTTTAAAAATAGCGATCAAACTTTTATTAGTATTATATCCCCATTCGATATCATTCATTGCATTTTTTGCTATTTCAATTATTTCTAGTTCTGTATAATTCATCTCTTACATCCAAATAATACATAGCCACCATAATTAAGTTAATTATGGCAGCTATTTAACTCACTAAAAAATATTAATATTTAAATAATTTCTATTGCGTCATTTATTTCTAAAGATCCTAAATCCTCTAAATCAGTTTCAAAATAAACGCTTTTAAAATCTGAAATTGAATTTGTAACATCAATCGAAACTACATTTATTTCCGTAGTAATATCATCTTTAGAAATGGTAATCTTTTTACCTTTTAATTCTTCAATTAACGTTCTTGGAGCTAGTTTTCTAACCTTTTGTTTAACCTCTTCAACTATAAAATTAGCTCCTATAATTATTTTTCCTTTACGCTCAATAAGCGCACCTATTTTTAATTTTGTTAAATCCATAATACATCTATTATTTGTTCAAAAGTATAACTTCCATATTTAGTTCCTTCTAGAAACACATTATATTCAGGGTTTTCAAATCTTTCAATTGCATCCTGTAATAAATCATTTCTTTCAATATCTGTTAGATCTTTTCCTTTTCTACTAGATCTAACACTTGCCTGAATTTCTTCTAATAGCCAATTAGCTTCAAATGATATCTGGATCATTAACTGTTTTTTTGCTATTGCAGCTGCCCTATGCCCTTCTAATTCATGAGTTATTGCAGCTCTCCAACTTAACCTAGAGTTAGCTTTAGTTCCAATTCCTGGCATTATATCAGTATTTACAACTAATAACTGTAGCCAGTTTCTTGTGTAGATAACTCATCAGAAAACTGAATTAATTCATCTATATTTTCACTTTTAGAAACATATTTTTTTCCATATTTAATTATATCATTTTTCTGTTTAGTTGTCAAAGGCTTAGACCCTCTTAACCCTTTTGAATCTACTATCTTACGAAGATCTGAAACCTCTTCTAACCGCTTAAACACATCTGGATAGGTTTTCCTAATCGCATCATCACTTTGTGCTAAGGCTTCTCTAGCATACTTTTTTAATCCGCCTTTTATTGCTACTGTTAACTCTCCTGTTAACGTAAGCATTTCTAGGAAAAATAAATATTTTTGTAGTGCTTTAGAAAATTCAGAATCTGTACCACTTGTAATCTCGACAACTCCAGCTGCTAGTTTTATTTTTGCAACTATGTTTGCAGACTTAGCAACCTTATTGGCGTTTTTGATACCTTTTGTTACTTTAACCAATTTAGATAACTTACTTAAATGTCTAAATTTTGCAATATTACCAACTCCAGAAATTGTTGTTAATACGTCTGCAGCATACTCTAAAGAGGTATAAATATTAGAAACAGTTTTCTTTGCTTCTACTGCTTTTAAATAAAAAGTAGGCATTACTCTATCTAGTTTAAGCGCTGTTTTTTGATTGTCAACATCTTTTAAGAAAATTGGCTGAAATGGATGGTAATAAGAGGTGACTTTTATTTCCTTTTTTCGAAGTACATTTCCTTTCTCGAAAGGACTATAAACCTCTTCATAAACATATTTACCTGTTTCTACAACAACCTTAAATCTTGAATAATTATCTAGAAACTTCTGTCGTAATGATTTGTTATTTGTAAACGAATCGAAATCTCCGTCGTAAAAAACTGTTTGATTTAAAAATTCTAAAAGCGCTCCTACATAATTAAATGTTAGTGTAATTGCTGAACTAAAAAAACGCATTCCAAAAGGCAATTGATCTTTAGGCTCATAGACATAACGCAGCCTATTTTTAGCCTATCAAAATTAGGTTCTATCCTTTTTTTAGAATTTAAAACTACAGCTCCTTCCTTTGTTTTATTATATATACGCTTTATTATATTCTCTTCTGATGTAATAGAAATATAAATACTATCTATAAAATCATCATCTACAAGATTATCCATAAACTTCTTTTCGATATCACTTATATAAGAATAATTATCTATTTTATTATTTAAAACAGCTTCCCATTCTTGTATAATACCAGAGCTATTATTGGTTTCTATTGGTTTTATGTCATCATATTTAACAGGTATAATAATTTTACCTTCGCTATCTATTAATCCACATTTATTATTTAAAGTTACTTTTATTCCAACATCTTCTTTTTCTATAACATCATTAATAGGCTCAGTAATTATACTGTTTTTAAAAAAAAGCGCCTTTTTTTTCTTCGCTAGATGTAATCTCAAAAAAGCTAAATGGAAATCCAAAAAAGCTTAAAAATTTAATTTGTTTATACCCTTTAGTAAGTAAATTATTATCTGCATCTATAACATAAAAATAATTACCTTTTTTTTACCCAAGCTCTTAAACTTTCTAAATCAAGGAAATCTACTTGTCTAAAAAATGAAACTTCTTCATATTCTGGTTCTATAATAATGTCTCCCCATATATTTGAATATCCCCAAACCTCTCCTTTTCTATAAGGTATAGGTTCGTTCACTTTTTTTTTCGAAAAATTGATTTAAATAATAATTACTCATATAACAAATTTAATCTATACTAAACAAAAGAGCATCAAATTAAATTTGATGCTCTTTTTAACATTTAACGAGATTACGAACTAACTATTGTTTCTATTCGTATACTCTTCAACCCAAGAAACTTCTTCTCCTAAAATAAAAGGCATAAAATAATGCTGTAAAATTTTAAAATTATTTCTCAATGAGGTCTTAACATCTTCAATTGGACTAGAATAATTATTAAATTCTAAATCCAAATCTTCAGAAGGATTATAATTTGCAATATATTCAATTATATCAGGCATTTCAGCATCTAATTCTTTATTATTGTATGTTAAAAAATTAATATGAATTCCATCATCTGGAACTTCTTTAAACTCAATCTCTGATTTTGAAAATTTAACAACAACAGTTTCTACAAGATCTGTTTCATCTATAATATGATAAGTATTAGACCATTCAAATTCTTTCATTATTTCTCGAACCATGCTCGCCGTCATGTGTCCTTCTGGCATATATAAGTTTTCATCCATCTTTTAATTATTTTTTAATTTTCACAGCCATGCTGCCTTCAATTTTATAACCATTTTTCAATAAATATTCTACCTCTCTAGCAAATATTGTTAATATTTTATTTCCATCTGGATCTGTTGCAAACTTTTGCTCTTTAGTAATATATACATATTTTGATTTTTCCAATGTTGGATTAGTTACAAACCTAACATCATCTCCTCTTTCTATAATATCATCCAACCACGGCTTATTAACTTTATCCCAAAAACCATCTGTAACGTTTTTCCAAAATTGCTTTGGGTTTGTTTTTTCTAAATGTGCAAATTGCTTTTTTAACTGACTAAAAACGGGAGAAGATAACATATCTAAACCTCCTACATTTATTCCTTGTCTCCATAGTCCATCTACTTTAAAACCTAGTCTTTTTACATCTAAGACATCACTTAATAAACCTGTAATAGCTATGGTAGAATCTTCTTTAAGTAAAATTTTAGATCCTCCATAAAGCTTTTTAAACTGCCGTCCTAAAAGCTCTAACTCCTTACCTCTTGTAAATTTAGCAATTAATTTACCTTTACTAAAGATCTGTCTAGGACTTTTTGATAATATTAATAATTCGTCTAAATATTTTTGAATACCTACATATGATTCTTTTTTTATTTTTGAAAATATTTTTTTCAAAAACTCTTCTGCTTGAGATTTACTTAAATCTTCTACTAAATTTCCCCCTTTGTATGTAAAAGCATACCCCCCTTTACTCACTTCTTGCATTTTCACTCCAAACCCAGCTATAGTTTTCCAAAGCTTTCTTCTTGCTAGGTTAAAGAATATTTTTCCTAAAATAGATATTGGATCTACAAAACTATAGGCTACATTTCCTATTAGTATTGTTTTTGCTTTTAAAGTTGCTAATAAGTTATCTATCCATCCCTTTAAAGTTTCAAAATGCTTAGGTATATTTTTTACAAAAGATTTTACACTTCTCATAATCTTTAAAAATAACTCTACAGAAATTGTTATTTTTCTGTGCACGCCTTTAGCTACTTTACTAGACACTCGACCTATTGCTTTCCCTAACTCTACATACGATCGTACTGCGCCTCTAATACCTTCGGCAATTGTACCAACTCCTGCTGTTGCCATAAAAATTAGCACTTCCTGAGCTATAAAACCAATAATATAGCCTGTATAATAACCAATACTATCAAATGGAATACTAACATCTGTAGCTTCGCTCGCCGCATCTTTTATGTCTGAAATGCTCAAATTTTGCAAGCTTTGTATAGCGCTAATACCTAACTCTCCAACTTTTTTAATTATAAAAAACTGGAACCCCATAAACGCTTTTAAATTATCTAAGGTTATAGCATTGGTTATTATTTCGATACCGTTTTCTAAACCTTCTACAATCATCCCCATATAAGCGCCTGGAGAGTTTACAAATTTTACACCTTCTTTTAAAAGCGCATATAAACCTTTACATATTAATGCTAAAATATCGAAGACTGTTTTTAAAAGGTCTACCAAACTATTTATAATACCTACTAATAAGCCATTATAAAACTCGAAAGCGCCTTTTAAGGCAGATTGCATAAGCTCTAACAATGTTTTTAAATACTCTGGTATTTTATCAATAAAGCGTTTTACACTATTTAATCTACTACCTATAAGCTTATCTAAAGGTTTAGTCTCTTTTAGTTTTGTTATAATCTCCTTTATTTTTGGTGTAAAGGGCTTAAAGAACGTTTCGTCTATAGATTTTGATAATTTTTCTGGCGAAAAACTTTCGGTTATTAATTTATAGCCTGGTAAAATAGGATTATAATCTGGATTTGTTTTCCCATCTTTTGTAGCTTCCCACCTATTGTCTGATAGTCTTAAACTATTTTGTATCCCATCGGAAACAAATTCAAAAAAATCTCCTAGTGGCGCTAACGTAAAATCTGCTGCAATTTCTACTAGTCGTGTTCCTAAATGTAAAAGCCTCTTTTTAATATTAAGAAAAAGGAGTTTTCATTTTCTGTTCCTTTATCTTTAAGATGCTTTTTTATTATTATGAGACACATAACCAGTATCTACACTCACATAGTCAATCTCTTTACTTTTAAGCACATTAATTACTATTGCCAAGGCCTGTTCTTTTAGTAATCATTTTGGTGTTAATTATTCTATAAATTTAACAGTTAAAATAGAAATAGAGCATCATTTTTGATGCTCTATTTTTAAAACTATAGTATATCTCTATACATAAATTAATAATCTATTTTAGTTCCAATGTTTCTGGATTCCAAGTTTTGTAACTCAAAACATCTCGAACACCTTTAGTTGGATATTTATAATCTTCTCCTCCAATAAATAAACTTGAATGAGGTAATCCTTGATGATGTAATAGAGTAATGGACTTCCCTCCTACATCTTGACCTTTTATAACAACCTCAAAACCATCCTCGTACAATTGAGAACTATACCATTCCCAATTCTTTAACCTTGTTAAACCATCAACAATGTTTGAGATATTAGAAACTAAGTCATCATGATGATAATCGTCCCCTTCTAATTGATTAACAAAAGCAATAATGGCTTGCGGCAATAATTTTTTCCATTTTGAGCTTTCTGGGCTTAGGTTTTTGTTTTCTATTAAAGCCTTCATACTTTCTTTAAAAATATTGAGCTCTCTTTTGGGGTTTTCTATGTTTTCTACTATTATGTATTGATAATCTGCCCCACCTGGCAGTTCACCATTAACATTATCCTGTATTCTTTCTACCTCTATCATGATTAATTAACTTTTATCGTTACAAATTTATTATTAAATACTGTTTCAAAATCTTTAATATCAACACTATAATAAGAGCCTGCATTTAAAGACAAAGGATCTCTTACAAAAACACGCCCGTTTTCAATTTTATCCACAACAACTGCATGAGCTCCTAAATCTATAGTTCTAACACTAACAACAGCCTTTTTATTACCATTTTTAATTAATTTTTATAATGTATTAAAATTAATGTTTTTAGCTGTTTTTAGCTGCTCTATTTATAAGAGAAAGTCCGTCTATTTCTAAACTCTTTATAGCATTAGGTATATCAGAAATAACTGCTCCATTTTTATCTGTCTTTAATGCTATTGCTAAACTTTCTTCAAATTCTGCAACTCCCACATCTGAAAGCACCATTCTTAAAGAGTTTGCAACACAAGTACAATCTTTTGTTTGACCTGAGATTAAATCAGTTGTTTCTTCTATTTTTACTTTCGAACCTACATTTTCAAAAAACGATTTGTTTATATCTCCTTTTTTAGCGGTTCTAGCTTTACGTTTAGCTAATTTAGCTGATTTTTTTAATCCTTTTTCAGCAACCTCTTCTAACTGCTTAAACACATCTGAATAGGTTTTCCTAATCGCATCATCACTTTGTACTAAGGCTTCTCTAGCATACTTTTTTAATCCGCCTTTTATTGCTACTGTTAACTCTCCTGTTAACGTAAGCATTTCTAGGAAAAATAAATATTTTTGTAGTGCTTTAGAAAATTCAGAATCTGTACCACTTAGTTTTATTAAAGCATTTACTGTACCACTTGTAATCTCGACAATTCCAGCAGCAAGTTTTATTTTTGCAACTATGTTTGCAGACTTAGCAACCTTATTGGCGCCATAATTTGTAGATTTATCTTCATTTAATACAGAAGCAACTTCACTTTGCATTTCATTTCGCTCTGTTGTAGTAGTATCTGTTAAATTTTCTACTTCGCGTTCCGAAGTTTCCTCTGTAGTATTTTCTATACTCGTTAAACTTCTTGTCGAACGCTCTTTAAACTCACGAGCCATGACATTTTCTATATGAGACACTTCTCCTGGAACATAGCAACATACTTCTTGCTCAACACGCCTAAAATCGGCAATTCCTAAGCTAGTAATTCCATAAACTTCGGGCTTTTGGAAACTTTCAAATATAACATCATCTCCTTTAATAATATCACAACACCCACTAAATATAACTCCTTTTTTAGAAATATTATTTGTTTCATTGAAGTTTAAGGTTACACCATTATTTAAAGTAAGCGTACCATAAAAACGATAAGGCGTATTACTGTCAATAGAATGATTCATCCGGAAAAATAATCGCGCACTTACATTATCTAATCCAGCACTAACTTGAACTATTGTTCCTGTAGATTCAGTTCCAGTTCTTTCGTTTCTTAATGTATATGAGGCTTCAGAAATTTGAACACTCGAATATCCTGTTCCTAAAAACATAGTTAAACCATTAATTTCTATTAAATTCTTTCTAGACACAAAGAAACAGTATGGATCTAATTTTAATCTTTTACTAGCAACAGAAGTCTTAACTCCTCCAACAAGTATTGTTCTAGGTATAGTATGTTGTTCATTATTTATAACAATCTGATTTTGTTTTTTAACCTGTGCATCAATTTGTTCATAAACTTCAGAAAATTCTTCATAGATCTCAAAATTTTGATTTTCAAACACGCACATAGCATCGGCAGATAGTTCGCTTAATAACTCCTTTTCATTTACCGTTTTACGCTTTTCAAAATTAAATTTCGGAAAAGGTACATTTGGAAATGGTTCATTTGGAATTGGTTTTATATCATCAATAATTTTATCTATAGAAACATTATATTCATATATAGCTTGATCATACGCTATCTCTAATGCCTTATTAGATTTAGCTTCTATATTTTTTAATTCGCTATCCAAAATTTTATATGCCATTATATTTTCTTGAGCAGCTTCAACATCTATTGCTTTTAACATCGCTCTTTCCTGAACCTCTGTTACACGTCTTGGTTTTTCCAAACTTAATTTCTCCTTATCTAAAAATAAAGACTTATTGATTACAACACTGGCGTAAGCACGACGTCTAAACAATTCTAATTGCTCCTCTGTAAACACAACATTTATATCATTTATAAGAGATACTTTAAAACGATTAAAAGCTTCTAAAAACTGGTCCGTTATTAATAATTGAATTAGAGCTTCACGCACTTGAACAGATGTTCTTGTTACTGTTTGATATATTAAGTTTTCCCATATACTTAATTTAAGATTCCCTAATGGTATTACTTCGTTTAGATTATTTTTTATAGATTGATATGATAAATCATTTTTATTACGCATTAACCAAGACGAAAACTGATACAAACCCTTGTTTTTATTACGCACCTCTGCTCTAGTTTTTAAAGCTGAAAATGTTTTTGTTGTCTCTATTAATCTTATCCTCTTTTCGGATGCTTGAGCACTTTTTATAACTTCAAAAAAAGAACTTTGACTTTCGTCTGGATGCTATACAAAACCTGGATGGTCTGTTTTATCGTCAATTAATTGAGGATTACGTACAATAACGAACTTAAATAGGTTTTACTTAATTTCATTACTCATTAATTATAACCTATTTAAATTTTGCTTTACAATAGGTTTAACTGAATACAAAACCTTAATAATGAAAGGTATAATCCTCCATCATATTCAATAAAATGTTTAAATAGTTAGGCATCGATTTGATTTTTTAAGATATCCTAAGCATGCAAATCAAGAAATCGTGACCCTATTTTATACAAATGTTTGATTTATAGATAATATTGTATATTTGTTGTGTGATTACACTCTATATATAAAACATATAACATAAAATACTGTAAAATGTTTTACCCAAAATAATTTATGGAAACCATAGATAAGAAAATAAAAGCTATTATTACACACTTTAAATTAAATAATTTTTCTTTTTCAAAACATATAGGCGTTACAGGAACTACTATAGATAGTATTGTTAATGGACGTCCGCAAGCAGATGGATCTCGAAAGAAAACAAAACCAGGTTACGATGTTTTATCGGCAATTATTGATGAATTTAAAATCAATCCCGATTATTTATTTGGTAAAAGTGATTTAATGCTTAAGGCGGAAACAGTACAAAATCAAACATATTCTGGAGTCCCTCAAGTTGTAGCAGTAAACCAAGATAATGAAGAAAACGTGGTTTATGTTCCTGTAAAAGCACGAACAGACTATTTAAAGGGTTATGGCGATACCGAATATATCAAAACATTAGCTTCTTTTAATATGCCACAACTCAATAACGGAACTTTTAGGTGTTTTGAAGTACAAGGTAATTCTATGGTACGTACTTTTTTTGATGGAGATTTAGTCTTTGGAAACTATGTTGAGGATTTAAATCAAGTAAAGGATGGTCGCGTTTATATCATTGTTAGTAAAAACGACGGTATTGTTTTAAAACGTGTTATTAACAGAATAGATAAACGCGGTAAGCTCATATTAAAAAGTGATAATAAAGATGGAAACTACCCCACATACACCATTGATATTGAAAATATAATAGAAGTTTGGGATGTTACGATGTTCGCTTCTAAGCAAATGCCTGAACCCATAGATGTTTATGATAGGTTGCACGAATTAGAAAGTCAAGTATTAGAACTTAAAGAAGCTATGGGAAATAAAACATTAAAAAATTAGAAGCTATTTTTGTTTCCTATGAAACGTACTTACAATAAAACTGAAAAATTAAAAAGCGAAAAAAACATTGCTAAACTCTTTACAGAAGGCCAAAGCATTTCGGTATACCCTTTACGGTTAGTCTATCTAAAAAATGAAAAGACAATGAAGGTAGGCGTCTCTGTAAGCAAGCGAAATTTTAAAAAAGCTGTAGAACGCATTAAAATTAAGCGCTTATTACGTGAAGCCTATAGACTTAATAAAAATATGTTAATAAACAACAACATTGAAGGCTATTCGCTTATGATTTTATACATTAACAAAGAAATACCAAATTTTGAGCTTATAAACTCTAAAATGAAAGCTTTATTTAGTAAATTTAATAGCAGCTTGCATTAATCATACACAAAAGAACCCATAAAATACCCCATAAATGCGTATTAATTTACCAATACAATTTGATGGTAATTTTATCTGACTAACTAAAACAATAAACTAAAGAACAGATGAAAACACTTCTAAAACGAAAAGTACTTATTCCAGTTCTAGCGTTCTCCATACTTCTTACAGGAACCGCATTTAAAACCTATAACAATGATTTCTTTGAAATCGCAAAGCAAATAGAAATATTTACTACGCTTTTTAAGGAACTTAATATGAATTATGTCGATGAAACCAATCCTGGGGATCTTATGGATAATGCCATTAAAAATATGCTAAATGAGCTAGATCCTTACACCCGATTTTATAACGAACAGGATGTTGAAGCAGAGCGTATAAAACGTACTGGCGATTATACAGGTGTTGGAGCAAGAATAAAAACATTAAAAGACAAACTTGTTGTTATAGAACCTTACAAGGATTATCCAGCAGATAAAGCGGGTTTAAAAGCAGGAGATGAGATTATAAAAGTAGGAGAGGTCTTAATATCAAATTACAAGGACGATGCCTCTAATCTCTTAAAAGGGGCCCCAAATTCCTCTTTGAAACTATCGTATATAAGACAAGGTAAAGAATATACCACTACTGTAAAACGTTCAGAAATTGAGATTGATGCCGTTCCTCATTTCTCTATGATTAATGACAAAACTGGATATATTGTTCTTAAAAAATTCAATACAAAAGCCGCTTCTCAAACAGGCTATGCTTTAAATGATCTCAAAGCACAAGGTGCAGAACGTATAATATTAGATTTAAGAGGAAACCCAGGAGGTTTGCTTCGTGAAGCTGTAAATGTGGTTAATTTATTTGTACCTAAAGGACAATTAGTTGTAACGACAAAATCTAAAGTTAAAAAATACAACAGGACTTATTATACAAAAAAAGATCCTATAGATACCAAAATACCTGTGGTCGTTTTAATAAATGGAGGAAGTGCTTCTGCTAGTGAAATAGTATCTGGTACTTTACAAGATTTAGACCGTGCAGTGATAGTTGGCTCAAGAAGTTTTGGAAAAGGCTTAGTACAACGCCCAAAAAAACTAACATATGGCACACAATTAAAAGTAACTATATCGCGATATTATACACCCTCTGGACGTTGTATTCAAGCTTTAGATTATTGGAACAAAGATGAAAAAGGTAATGCTGTTCGTGTAAAACAAAAAGATTATCATGTTTTTAAAACAAAAAACGGAAGAAAAGTTTTTGATGGAGGAGGCGTACTCCCAGACGAGACCTTAGCATATTCTAAGAATTCGGCTATAACAAAAGCTATTTTAAATAATCAAAGTATATTCGATTTTGCTACCCAATATTATTACAGTCATAACATTACCGATATTAATACTTTTAAATTTACAGATGCCGATTTCTCAGAGTTTAAAAACTACTTAAAAACGACCCATTTTTCTTTTGAAACACAAACAGAAAAAGCGCTATCCAAAGCTATCGAAATCGCTAAAACTGAGAATTTAGATGACGATATCGCAAAGGGTTACAAATCTTTAATTTCTAATCTTAACAAATCTAAATTAAAAGCTATAGATGATAACAAAACGCAATTAGTAGGATTATTAACTGATGAAATTGTTAAAAGATATGTGTATAGAGAAGGATTATATAACTACTACAAATTGCATAATGCAGAAATAAAAAAAGCAACAGAAATATTAATTAACCCCTCTAAATACAATAAATATTTGAACTAAAATAGCTTAAATTCTCGGCTTTCAAAATTTGATATATTCAATATTGCGACTATGAAAAGACTATTTATTTTACTTATATCACTATTCAATTTTGCCTTTTCGCAAAATGAAATTACTCATGATGTTTATTTTGATACCGATAGATATGATGTCCCTTTAACAGAGGAAAATAGATTACTTCTTTTTATTTCCTCATTAGATAATACAGCTATAGAAAAAATATCTATTTATGGGTTTTGTGACGATCGTGGTACCGATAAATACAATCAAGAACTTTCACAAAATAGAGCAGATAAAATTAAAGAACTTTTCTCTGGTTATGGTATTGACTCTAATCTAATTACAAATGTTAATGGTAAAGGAGAAATTCTTTTAAAAATATTAAACGAGACTGAAATTCATAAAATTAGAGGATTAAACAGAAAGGTTGAAATTATAGTTTCTAAAAAGCAACCAAAACAAGCCCTTGCTACAAAGGATACTATAGTTTCTAAAAATGGTCCAAAAACGACAGACGATATTAAAAAAGGGACTATTAAAAAAGGCGATAAAATACGTTTAGATAAAATTTATTTTAAAACAAGTTATAGTTATGTTACCGCAGAATCTAAAAAAACTTTAGAAAAAATAGCAAAACTACTTGTTGAATATGATAATCTATATTTTACAATACAAGGGCATGTTTGCTGTACACAAATGAGTAGAGATGCCGTAGATAAAAAAACCAGAAAACGTAACTTATCTGTAGCTCGTGCCAAATATATATACGAATACTTAGCCAAGAAAGGTGTAAATAAAAAACGTATGAAGTATGTCGGTTTACGCCGTAAATTCCCACTAGGTGGAGAAGCCAAAGATGATCGTCGCGTCGAAATTTTAATAACTTATGTAGGCAAAAGAAAATAGTTTTTACAAAAATTCTATTTTTAGCGTTTCTTAAACGTATTAAACTCCCTTAATGAGCTATTATTTTTAATAATGACTAGAATACTCCTTTTTTAATACTAAAAAAAGAGTATTTCATCATAAAAAAACAACCTTTAAACGTCTTTTTTGCCATTAAACCCAATATTAATGATTATTATCTAAAAATATTTATCATTCTAATATCTAGAACTATCTTTGCGGCGCTCTAAGTTATTTAGATAAAAAGAGCCTTATTTTTATTAACTTTTTTTTATATAAATTAAATATATAAATCATTTAAAATAAACTTAATTTAGTATAGTAAATTAAGTGCTTTCAATAGAAAGGTTACACTAATAAGGACGTCTAAAAAAGTAATAAGATCGTCATTTTATAAAAATGATATAAAATATATTTCTAAGTAGTGTTATTTTAGTAGGTAATAACTTTGAAATTAAAAACCTCACTAATTATAGTGAGGTTTTTTTTATTAAAAAGATTATTTTTTAATCATTCCTATATGTGGTATACCATCTTCAAGATATTCTTCTCCAACTTCATTAAAACCTAAATTATTATAAAAATGTTTTAAATAAGTCTGCGCAGAAATCTTAATCGTTGTGGTATTATAATGAGCTTTTACAGCAGCTATTGAAGCATTCATAATAGCATAACCATATTTAAATTTTCTTTCTGAAGCTTTAACTACAACTCTACCAATGCTTGCATATTCAAAATAATCGCCTGGCTTAAATAATCGTGTATATGCTACTACTTCTTCATTTTTAACTCCTATAATATGTAATGCCATTTTATCCTTTCCATCTAAATCTTGATATACACAATCCTGTTCTAAAACAAAAACCGCACTACGTAATTGTAATAAATTATATAATTCTTGAGTCCTTAGTTCTTGAAAGGTTTTAACTTTAATTTCCATAATAACTAATAAATAAATCAATTAACATTGTACTGGTATTTTATCTATTCTATTTTGGTGTCTACCGCCTTCAAATTCTGTTTTTAAAAATGTTTCTACCATTTGTATTGCTTGTGGAATGGCAGTAAAACGTGCAGGAATACACAAAACGTTAGCGTTATTATGTTGCCTTATTAAAGTTACCACTTCTTTAGTCCAACATAAACCTGCACGAATATCTTGGTATTTATTAGCAGTCATAGCAACACCATTAGCACTACCACAAATTAAAATACCAAAATCGGCTTTAGTTTCCTTTACATCTTTTGCAACAGGATGTACATAATCTGGGTAATCAACACTATTTTTTTCATCTGTACCGTAATTATTAACAGTAATGCCTTTAGATTCAAGATAGTTTAATATGGCAAATTTATAATCCGTGCCTGCGTGGTCATTTCCTATAGAAATAGTCATAATTTAGTCGTTATGTTATTTAAAATTCAAAGTTAACAATTGAGAATAACTTACACTCAATAAATTACCTTTTATTAGCAATATGACTTATGTTTGAATTCGTTAATAATCTCATAAGTAGTAACAGCTATTTTGGTCGATTTATCACTTATAATAAAAAAATAAGAGCAAAAGTCTTTTTAATATAAAAATACAGGAATACGACGTTAGTAATAGTTAATACTGCATGTTATAAGTAATTTACCTACGTTATTAACAAAAGAGAGGAATTGTTCATTAGTCTAGCTTAAAATAGGGATTACTTGTTAATATCTTATTACAGCTTTTGAAAACTTTTATTAGGTTTATTCAATTAATTTTTCAAACAAAAATTGAAATGAGATGACCAAAAAAGTTAGGCCTTTTTTTTAGACAATTTTTCAAGCTAAAAAATACAGATACCAACACTTAAATTTATATTACTTATTAAAAATAATTAGTGAATAGGAGTTATAAACACTTGTTAACAACCTTTACAGTTTCTTTAATAATCAATAATTTACAGATATAATAACCTGTTAATAAAGTAGAGTTCAAAACATATCAAACCAAAATGTATAAAAGTTATACCGCTATTAACAAGCAATAATAAGCATCATTATTTTTTTTAAATTTTTAAAAGAAAAAGATATTAATATATATATATGTGGATAACTGTTTTTATTAATTTAATTTTAAAGAAATATTGATTTAATATTAAAAGTGTAGCTTTGCAGTAATCTTAATAGATTGATTTAAAAAGAATTCATCCTATTTTAAATCTACTTCCTATGAATTATAGTTTATCCCAAACGTAAAAAAATCAATACTTTTAAGAGAATTAATTAAATAAGAGTTCTACTAAAGTGTAGAAACAAGATGAAATAAATGACAAGAAAGAAAAAAAGGAAACCATCGCATAATAAGATTTCCAACTTAACAAATACGATTCTAAGTATTTTAAAAAAAGATAGAAACCAATCCTATAATTATAAACAAATAGCTGCTAAACTTGGTGTAAACGATGCTAGTAGTAGAAATCAAATTATTAAAAAATTAGCGTTACTCAAGGCGAAACAAGAGATTGAAGAAGTCGAACGTGGTAAATTTAAAGTACTTAGTACTACAGAATATCATACTGGTATTTTCGATGCGACTCAAAAAGGATCTGGATACGTTATTTGTGATGCTTTTGAAGACGATGTGTACATCGCATCTAATAATGTTAATAAAGCATTAAATGGCGATACGGTAGAATTATATGTTTATAAAAGAAGAAAAAGAGGCAAACTAGAAGGTGAGATTACTAACATTATTAAACGTGCTAAAAGTGAATATGTTGGCATCATTCAAATTCAAAAAAATAACAATTATGCATTTGTAGTAGTAGATGGAAACAAAATGTATAAAGATATTTTTGTTCCAATAAATAAAATAAACAAAGCTGAAGATGGTGATAAAGTATTGGTAACTTTAGAAGATTGGCCAGAACGTTCAGATTCCCCCAATGGAAAAGTATTAAAAGTATTAGGTAAACCAGGTGAGCATAATACAGAAATACATGCTATTCTAGCAGATTATGGATTGCCTTATGAGTTTCCTCATGAAGTAGAAGCTTATGCTAATAATATCGATACCACAATTAATGCCGAAGAAATAGCTAGAAGGAGAGATATGCGTAAAGATTTAACTTTTACGATAGATCCTAAGGACGCTAAAGATTTTGATGATGCATTATCCTTTAAAGTTTTAGATAATGGCTTATACGAAGTCGGAATACATATAGCCGATGTCTCTCATTATTTAAAAGAAGGTACTTTATTAGATGACGAAGCTTATGAGCGTGCCACTTCTGTTTATTTAGTAGATAGAGTAGTACCTATGTTACCTGAAATATTATCTAATAAAGCTTGTTCATTACGTCCAAATGAAGAGAAATTTACATTTTCAGCAGTTTTTCATTTAAATGATAAAGCAGAAATAAAAAAAGAATGGTATGGTAGAACAGTAACTTATTCAGATGCTCGTTTTGCTTATGAAGAAGCCCAAGCTATTATTGAAAATAATGTAAGTATAAATGCTGCAGATATTATTAATAATGCTGAAAAAATAAATAAGAACATTCCTCGAGAAGTCTCTTTAACAGGAAAAGAATACCAAACAACAAGTGCTATTGCGCAAGCTATTTTAAAATTAGATGCGTTGGCCAAAAAAATGAGAGCTAAACGTATGAGTTCTGGTGCGCTTTCTTTTGATAAAGTAGAAGTAAAGTTTAATCTCGACGCAGAGGCCAATCCAATAGGGGTGTTCTTTAAAACGAGTAAAGCAGCAAATAAATTAATAGAAGAGTTTATGTTATTGGCTAATAGGAAAGTATCTGAATTTATTAGCAAACAAAAACCTGCAAAAACGTTTATTTATAGAGTACATGATGAACCAGACGAAAGTAAATTAGCCGCTTTACAAGGAGTGGTATCTCAGTTTGGTCATAAACTTAATTTTAAAGACAGGAAGAGTATCGCTTCCTCTTTAAATCAATTGTTAAGTGATGTTAATGGAAAAAAAGAGCAAAATTTAGTCGATACTCTTGCCATACGAACTATGAGTAAAGCAGAATACACTACAGATAATATTGGACATTACGGATTAGCTTTCGAACATTACAGTCATTTTACATCACCCATACGACGTTATCCAGATGTTATGGCTCATCGCTTATTACAACGTTATTTAGACGGCGAAAAAACAGCAAATGCAGAAGTTTACGAAGAAAAATGTAAACACGCGAGTAATATGGAATACTTAGCAACAAAAGCAGAGCGCGATTCCATTAAATACATGCAAATACGTTTTATGCAAGACCATCAAGACGAAGAATTTTTAGGAGTAATCTCAGGAGTAACCGATTGGGGTATTTATGTAGAAATTATTTCTAATAAATGTGAAGGCATGGTAAGAACGAGAGATATAAAAGGCGATTATTATGAATTTGATCAAGAACAATTTGCATTAATAGGACGCGATACTAAACAAATGTACCAATTAGGTGATGAGGTTGTAGTTAAGGTAAAACAAGCCGATTTAGTTAAACGTCATTTAGACTTTGAATTGGTAAATAAAGGAGACGCTTAAGTTTTATAGTACTATAAAACTTAAGCTGTATTATATAATAAAAGAATGTGAAATTTATTTTGCATTCTTTTTTAATTTCAGAAATTATAATTTTTAAATTTACCTGGAAAACTTATGGGTATTTATAAAGAATTAAAAAATAATGTAGAAAATTTAAATACCAAATGCAATGGTTGGAACAACTATTGATATTGAAACATTAGAAAATTTGAATAGCTTAATGCTGTCTATTAACATAAGAGACGTTAATATTCTTAAAAGAAAAAATATATAAACTGTAACAAACTATAAAAGTATTGCTCTATAATTAAAATAATAAAAACAAACAGATGAAAAATATAGTATTAGCATTGTTATTTATAAGTGTAGCAAGTTTTGCCCAAAAATCAAAAGAACAAAAGGTTGGCGATTTTACAACAGTAAAAGTATTTGATTTAATTCACATTAGTTTAATTAAAGCAGATGAAAACAAAGTTGTTATTTCTGGTGACGATGTCGATGATGTAGAAATAATAAACAAAAATGGTATTTTAAAAGTTAGAATGAAATTTGATAAAATATTTAATGGTTCCGATACTTTCGTGGCTGTGCATTATACAACTTTAAACATTATCGATGGCAATGAAGGTGCTAAAATTGTTGGTAATGAATTAATTGAACAAAAAGAAATTACACTAAAAGCTCAAGAAGGAGCGATACTTAGAATTGGCCTAAATGTAGACGAAGTGTCTATAAAAGCTATCTCTGGAGGTATAATAGAAACCAAAGGAAAAGCAAATACTCAATCCATAAGTATTAATACTGGAGGGATTTACCAAGGAAAAAGTTTTGAAACTAAAAATACAACCGTAAAAATAAGTACAGGAGGCGAAGCAGATGTTAATTCATCAGAGACTGTGGATGCCAAAATTACGGCAGGCGGTGACATATATGTTTATGGTAATCCTGAGACACTTAATAAAAGTACTACCTTTGGAGGCAGAATAAAAAGAGTAGAAAAATAAATAAGACTATAATTATAATTCTAAGAGCTTTGAAAATTTTCAAAGCTCTTTTTTTATAAAATAAATTAAGGAAGTAAATCCCTGTTTTATTCAAGTCTCGTGTTTTAACTTTAAAATTAGGTCCTCATTTTTAAATTATTTCTTTACTTTGTATTAAATCCATTATTACAGTATGTTTGATGATATTCTAACAGCCATTCCTTTTGGGATCATACTAGCATTTACTATTGGTCCTGTTTTTTTCGTATTACTAGAAACTAGTGCAACAAAAGGCTTTAGATCTGCTTTAATATTTGATATAGGCGTTATTCTAGCAGATATTATTTTTATTATTTTGGCCTATTACAGTACAAATAATATATTAGAAAAAGTAAAAGACGATCCTCATTTTTTAATATTTGGTGGTGTTTTATTAATCGTTTATGGTATTATTTCCTTTATAAAAACCTCAAATTCCTTTAGGACTATTGTAAAAGAATATCATAAAGTAAAAATTCAAAAAAACTATTGGAAATTGTTCATAAAAGGGTTTTTACTTAATTTTATTAATATAGGTGTTCTTATTGGTTGGTTAGGGTTTATGGTTATAGGCAACTCCATTACAACGTCTAAAAATGGTGTTATTATCTTTATATCTACAATGTTAGTTAGTTATTTTCTAACCGATATAATAAAAATTATTGCAGCCAAACGTTTAAGAAGCAAACTAACACCACGACGTATTTTTAAAACAAAAAAAATAGTCGCTTTATTTATTCTTTTGTTTGGAATACTCTTACTTACCCAAGGTCTTTTTCCTAAGGCTTATGAAAAAAATAAAGAGAAATTAAAGAAAATAAATCCAATGAAAAATAAAAATATAAGCGCAGCTGTTTTTCACTATCATTAGGTTTTAAGTATTCATACCATACTTACTTTATTCACCATTCAAGTATTTAATATCCTAGCTCTAGGAAATACAATTAGTATTGTTAAATCAGATTAAATTATAGTAGGTTTTAATTGAAGCTTATTATGGAATAGGAGGTAAGTAAAATAAAGACTTTAGAAGAAGAGTTTCATTTTTTACCTATTTATTAGATAAGATATCATTTACGTATGGATCAAAAAAAACCTCCAAGTAAACTTGAAGGTTGTTGAGGCGTCGAGCGGATTCGAACCGCTGTACAAGGTTTTGCAGACCTCTGCCTAGCCACTCGGCCACGACGCCATTATTTTGATACGGCAAATGTAAAAAAAAATAAACTTATACGCTATTACAGATTGTTTTTTCTTTTCTGATTCATTTCTACAGTTACCATTTCAACATCACCTCCAATAGGAGGATTTATCTTACTTACGGCTACTGTAGCCATTGTAACTAATTTATCTTCAGTAAATATACGCTCTAAAATACGCTGCACTACATGTTCTAAAAGGGCACTTGGTATTGCCATTTCTTCAACAACAATTTTATTTAAAAGAACATAATCTACGGTGTCATTTAAGTGATCTGAAGCCGCACTTTTTTGTAAATCTGCCTTTACTTTAAGATCTACACGATAATCACTACCTATTTTTGTTTCTTCTTTAAGACAACCATGGTATGCATATACACGAATATTTTCAACTTTTATAATTCCCATTTACTTGTTTAAGTATTTAATTAAAAATCGGTCTAAGGTAAGGGTATCTTTATTAAAAGTCATTGTTAAAAAGATTAAAAATACAGTTCTTATAAACACATGTTGCATATCCCATATAGGCGATTGTAATCCATGACCAAATGAGACTATTAATAAAACTAAGCCAATTAGGTAATAAGCTTGTTTTCTATATAAGCCCAATAGCAATAAACTACCAGCAATAAATTCTGCATAAGAGGTAAAATAGGCAGTGAATTTTAAAATAAAGATGGGTAAAAAGGTACTTTCAAAAGATTTGAATCCACCATTGTATATGTTTTCTACACCCATATTGAATATTTTTCCATAACCTTGCCAAAAAAAGATAAGACCTGTTAATAATCTCGTAAATAGTATAATGTGTTTTTTATTCATAATGTGTTATTTTAGAATTAATGCTATAACTAGGTCGTAATATATACTGTTCTCCAACATATTATTAGTTATATCTTTTTAAGAATAACTTAAAAAGTCGGTAATTTGCTAAAACGATAGCTTATGCCCCTTGAGTTTACTCTAATAGCCATTATTGATATTTTATCCTTTGCAACAGCATTAATGCTAGGGTTTTTATTTCTAACTGTAAGATCAGAAAATAAAAAAGCCAATCTTTTTTTAGGTTTATTTTTATGGAGTTTAGCAGCCGAAATAGTACAAGTATTTACTCAAAATTTTTTTATCGAATCTTTTAATAGCCCTATAACAGTACTCTTTACCATCGTATTCCTTTTTTTGTATGTTAATCAAACTATTAATAATACTTTTAAGAAATGGTATCTCCTATTGTTTATTCCTGGTGTTACAATAAATGTTACCAACTATTTAGACCCCACAATCGCTACATTTGAATTTTTCGATTACTTATTCAACATCTATCTGTTATTTCATATTTTAATTTTACTAAAACAAAATAGAAATAATGTAAATCATTTTTATTCAGATTTAGAACATAAAACGTTGTCTTGGATTAATGCGATCGTATTTATCTTTTTAGGATTTCATACACTATGGATTTTCGAAGATATTATTAGTCTTCATAATGAGGAGATCACAGAATATTTTTCAGCTTTATCAACAATTCTAACTTTTTTTATGGTGTATTGGATTGGTTATAATGGATTTTCTCAATCGGAAATATTTAAAAACAAATTATTTATAAGTCAAACAGAGAAAGTAGCTGTTAACGAGCAAATACTAGCTATTTGTAAAGCAGAACACAAAGAATTTATTAGGTTAAAAAATAGAATAGAAGCAGAAAAACTATTTACCAATAGAGATTTAAATTTACGAAAGCTTTCAGAGCTCTTAGATTTAAAAGAAAAAGAATTGTCTAAACTTATTAATGTCCATGCTAAAACCAATTTTTATCAATTTATTAATAGCTTTCGAGTTTCAGAGTTTAAAAGACTAGTGGCTTCACCTAAAGCAAAACAATTATCGCTTTTAGGACTCGCAGAAGAAGCTGGCTTTTCTTCAAAATCAACTTTTTATACCGCTTTTAAAGCAGTGGAAGGTATAACACCTAAGCAGTATGAACTATCCTTAGAAAAGATTTGAATAGTTTTTTTTTATTTACTATCGTAGTTTTATTAAATAAGCGATAAAAATTGAAAGTACTAATTATAATAAATCAATACAGTTTTTATTATAATAAACCACTTTACTAAATCAGAACTTCCCAGTTTATGTAAATAGTATCATTTTAGATACGTTTATTTAAGTGTCATTAAATCAATTGTTTAATAATATGTAAGAGTCCGAATAGAAGCAAATGGACAACTGTAAGCGCATAATTTATAGTGTTGGCCGTTACTTTGTTGTGATTAACTTTTAAATATTTAAATACGATGAAAAAAATGAATTCAATAGTATTGATTGGATTATCAATTTTAACGTTTAACTGTGCTTCTTGCTCCAAAGACGATAGTTCAACAACAGAAACTACAACAGCAGAAACTGTTAATCCAGGTAATGATCCAAATTTTACTATAGTAGAAAATACAGATCAAGGTTACAATGGATTTAATAGAAAAGTGATGGTATTTGGGGTTCCTATTTATGCAGTATCTGGAGTGGCCGATTCTAAACTATTACATGCTGCAAATGTAATGGCGCAATATTTAGATAATAATGAAGATGGCACTGTTGATAACCCTGCCGTTTTAAGTGCTATGCAAAATAATAATGCCTTCCTTTTTATGTGGAAAAATGAAAATGATTTCGATACAGTTAGTGTACCAAATGGAGCAGAAGGTCAAGATTTAGGTAATGATGAAACTATTCCTGTTTGGCATACTAATGAACATACAGGTACATTTGATGCTGCATTAGAAGAAGTTTGGCACATTATTACGCATGCAGGTTATGCAAGTGCTTATCCAGATACTTTTGGAGAAGGTATTGGAACGTCCTTAAGTAATGCTATGGATATCGCCAGAGGAGGTCAATTTACAACAATACCTAATCCTTACCCTAATGATGCTTGGTACACCTATGATGACGAAACTTGCGATTATAATTGTATGAATACAGAATATTTTTACTGGGCAATGACTTCTATTTTAGGAGCACAAGAAAACCGCTTAAATGAAATTGATCAAGAGTGGAATTTAAATACTAGCGCTTTAGTACAAAGTACAGATACAGCAGTATACAACTTATTAACAGATCCTCAATATAAGCTTCCTACAGTTTTACCAGACGGAACGTATAGACAATAAAATTTAAAAGTATTGTGGGCTGTTATAATTTGTCTTTAATAATAATTAACAGCCCTACAGTCACAAGAACAATAGTTTACTTATAGAGGATAGAAATGAATTTAAAAATAAGAATAATAGCATTAATGTTAGCTTTTTTAAATTGCTCAGAAGCGGAAGACTCTCATGATATACCCATAACTACAGAAAATAACACTAATACTATTTTACAAGAAATAGCAACAGATTTAGAAGGCTATAAAATAGCTTTTGGAGATACCGAAAAAGTATATATAATGAATCCAGATGGATCTGAAGTAGAAGAATTAGCAGATGGATCACCTATATCTGGGTATGTTTCATGGAGTCCAGATGCTAATTATATATATTTTGCCAGTGCTAAAGGTTTAGCTGAAAATGCTTGGGAAGCCTTTAGAGTTAATGTTACAACAAAAGAATTAACTAAAATCTCTAATTTTAATTTAGATGTACGCTCATTAGGTGTCTCTCCAGATGGACAAACATTAGCAATTTCTGTTATGACAGGTAATTCTAATATTGGTAATAATAACGATAATCTTACTCAGTTTTCTACAAATTTATATACAGTTCCTATGTCTGTTGTTGAATCTAAAATAGCAGCTGGAAATCAAATTATTATGAACGATTTAACTAGTATTCTAAGTGCTCCAAATGAAGATCAGTTTTGGTTTGAAGAACTAAATTGGAATCATGAGGCTTCTAATCCTATTTTGGCATATACCAAAACATGGCGGTACGATGAAGATGATGTTTCATATACGCATGCCTATACAATTAAACCAGATGGCACAGCTAATACTTTAATTTCAGAAAATAGTGATCAACCTATTTGGAGTATAGATAGTTCTAAACTATCATTTTTAGATTTAAGTTATTACACTTTTTTAAGTAATTCAATAGAACAGCTTACGGTTTTAGGTATAAATAATGAAATTTCAGGGGGCGCATTATCTCCTATTAATGGTAATTATATGGTTTTTGAAATAGGGGATGAAAACAGAAAAGCAGGAGTTGCAAAAACAACTCAAAATAGTAATGTTGGAACACAACTACCAACTATTGTCAATATTTATGAACCAAGGTGGTCTCCAGTTCCTGTAAATTAAAAATAAACTTTAAAAAATTATGAAGAATATAGTAAACATTGTAATAGTAAGCATTCTTATTAGCTTTATTTCATGTAGTAAAGATGATTCGGTAACTACAACAATGCCTTCAACATCTAAAACAGAACAGCAAAAAGTATTTCAAGAATTTTGGGATATATACGATAGACATTATCCTTTAATGCATAGAAAAAATATTAACTGGCAATCTGTATACGATACATATTATCCACAAATAACTGAAACAACTACAGATACAGAATTATTTAACCTTTTTAATATCATAATGACTACAATCATTAAAGATGGGCACACAGATGTCGTTTATAATAATAACCAAGAAGCTATTTATGAGTCAGGTTTTAATGAACTAATAGAAACAATGGTTACTAATAATGCACCTAGTAAAGTTAATATAGTAGCAAGTAGTGCTAACAACCCGTACATTTCTTATGGTACCTTATCTAGTAATGTAAATATTGGATATATTAATTCTAAAAATTTCGAACCAGTTAATGAAAGCGAAAATGAGTTTAATAATTTTAAAGCTATTGTAGACGAAGCTTTAATAGTATTACAAAATAAAACAGGAATAATTGTAGATGTAAGAACAAATGGTGGCGGACAAGGACCATTTGCGTACTACTTAGCAGGGCGTTTTTTTACCAATGCAACGCCAATAGAATTAATTAGGCAACGCATAAAAGAAACTACCGGAAGTACAACCAGTGCCTTAGGTGATTGGGCTACTACAGAATTCGAAGGGTATCCAGATACGAGAGTAGAAGGTGGTTATGTTGCTGGAGTATTTCCAGAAGATAACACCATTGTTCAATCTGGTATTTTTCAATACACTAACAAAGTAGCATTATTAACCTCTAATGGTTCGGCTAGTGCAGCAGAATATTTTACAGGAGCAATGAAAACACAAATGCATGTAAAATCTATAGGCGATAAAACATTTGGAATTTTTGCTGGGAGTGATATTTTCACTTTAACAAATGGAAACGGTAAATGGAAAACAAGAGTATCAACTCATGATGTTGAAATAAAATATAATGGCGCGTTTCAATCTTTTGAAGGCATAGGAATTCTTCCAGATGAACAAATTTTACCAACCACAGAGCAAGTTTCTACAGGTGAAGATGTACATATTAATGCTGCTGTAAATTATATATTAAATTAAAAATTGGTTTTTATAAAACGTCTTAATATATACAAAAAGCCTTCCTTTTTTATGGAGAGGCTTTTTGTATATATCTCGCTTTATTTCTATAAATTTGTACCTATTAATTGAATATAATGTCTGAAGAAACAAAATCGCTTAATTTTATAGAGCACATCATAGAAGAAGACTTAACAAATGGATTATCCAAAACCAATTTACGCTTTAGATTTCCACCAGAACCAAATGGCTATTTACATATAGGCCATACCAAAGCTATAGGTATTAGTTTTGGGTTAGGTGAACGTTACAATGCACCAGTAAATTTAAGATTTGATGATACTAATCCTGCAAAAGAAGAACAAGAATATGTCGACGCTATAAAAGAAGATATTAGTTGGTTGGGCTATACATGGGCAGAAGAATGTTATTCTTCAGATTATTTCACAACACTCTATAATTGGGCTATAGCGTTAATTAAAAAAGGCAAAGCTTATGTAGATTCACAATCTAGTGAAGCTATGGCAGAACAAAAAGGAAGCCCAACACAAGCAGGTGTAGATGGTCCTTTTAGAAATAGAAGTGTAGCAGAAAACCTGGATTTGTTCGAAAGAATGAAAAATGGAGAGTTTGATGAAGGTGCACATATCTTAAGAGCTAAAATAGACATGGAGCATCCTAATATGTTAATGCGTGACCCTTTAATTTATCGTATTTTAAAACGACACCACCATCGTACAGCAAACGATTGGTGTATATACCCAATGTACGATTGGACACATGGTGAAAGTGATTATATAGAACAAATTTCTCATTCTCTATGTTCATTAGAATTTAAGCCGCATAGAGAGCTTTATGATTGGTTTCTTGATCAAGTAGTAGAACCAAACAAATTAAGGCCAAAACAACGAGAATTTGCCCGTTTAAACTTAAGTTATACTATTATGAGTAAACGGAAGTTACTTAAATTGGTTGAAGATGGTATTGTTTCTGGATGGGATGACCCTAGAATGCCTACCATATCAGGGTTACGACGTCGAGGTTATACACCTGCATCTATTAGAAAGTTTGTTGAAACAGTAGGTGTTGCTAAGCGTGAAAATGTTATTGAAGTCTCGTTGCTGGAATTTTGTATTCGTGAAGATTTAAATAAAAAAGCAGCCAGAGTAATGGCAGTTCTTAACCCTATAAAACTGGTAATTACAAATTATCCAGACACTAAAGAAGAATGGCTAGAAGCCGAAAACAATCCAGAAGATAAACAAGCAGGTTCTAGACAAATACCGTTTTCTAAAGTAATATATATTGAACGGGAAGATTTTAAGGAAGATGCCGGAAATAAATTTTTTAGATTAACTTTAGGTAAAGAAGTTAGACTTAAAAATGCCTATATAATAAAAGGTGAAAGTGTCGTTAAGGATGCCAATGGTAATATTACCGAAATTCAGTGTACATACGATCCCGAGACATTAAGTGGCAGTGGAACAGAAGCCAGTTTACGAAAGGTAAAAGGTACCTTACACTGGGTTTCTAAACAACATGCTATTAAAGCCGAAGTTAGAGAATACGATCGCTTGTTTAATGACGAAGCTCCAGACAGTCATGCTAATAAAGCGTTTATAGATTTTATTAATCCTAATTCTTTAAAGATTGTAGAGGCTTTTGTAGAACCTAGCTTAGCAGAAGCTAAAATAGGAACGCAATTTCAATTTCAACGATTAGGGTATTTTAATGTTGATAAAGACGCTACAAGAACTCATTTGATATTTAATAAGACTGTTGGATTAAAAGATTCATGGGCCAAAGTAAAGCCTAAAGAAAATGAAACAAACAATAAGCAAAAAACCAAGCAACAGCAACGCAAAGCTATTGATGTCATTAAACAATTGGGAAAAAAATATACAAACCTACCAGAAGAAAAGCAACTAAAAGTAAGAACAGAAATATTAGAATTAGCGCAAAAGCTTAGTTATGAAGAGTTACAACCGTTGTTTACAACAGCGGTTAAAAAAGTAGGAACACGTATTGCTGTTGCATTATCGCTTGGTGTTTTATTAAATGATGGATTAGAAAAAAATAATGAAATTAATGCTTTTATTTCTAAAGCATTAGACGATAAAAACGAATTACTGGTTATGGAAGCTCAAAAGCTTAAATAACTAGTAATTATATATAAAAAAGCCTCTAATATTTAATAGTAGAGGCTTTTTTGTATTTAAAAGATCATATTTCTATCCACATCTATCTAAATAGATGTAATAATATTTTAAAGTTATATAAAATTACGTTGTATTTGGTATAACATTACGTTAAATTGTGAAACTTTTTAATAGTATTTCTCTTTATATTATAATTGATAGATTTTAAAATTTACAACACAACCAATGCGCTTCCCGATTCTTGGGATGCTATGCCTAGTAACGACATTTTCTTAAAACGTTCGTTTTTGAAAGCACTGGAAACTGCATCTCCGAAAAATATTTTTTCTTATTATTTATGTATTTATAAAGAAAATAAATTAGTTGGTATTGCCATTATACAACGGGTAGAAATGTATTTAGATGACGTTTTTAGACCAACAGCATCACCCAATTTAAAACAACTACTAAAGCAATCCGTTTCAAGAGTAGTTAGAGGCAATGCCTTAGTTATTGGAAATTTAATGCATACAGGACAGCACGGTATGTTTTTTTTGAAAAATGAGTTATGCTATAAGGATTACTTAATTGTCGTTTTTAATGCCTTAAAAAAGCTTCAAAGTGACATAAGGAAACAGTACCATAAAAAAATACGAATTATCGCTTTTAAAGATTATTTTGAAAGTGATAACATTCATAAAAACATAGCTTTTTTAAAAAGTAACCATTTAGTAAAAGTACAAGTACAACCTAATATGTTATTACAGCTTTCTAAAGATTGGGTTACTACGGAGAACTACGTTAACGCATTTACAAAAAAATATAGAAAGCGATACCAAACAGCAAGAAAACGACGCAGCTCTATTGTTTGTAAAGAGTTAAATATAGAAGCAGTTAAGTGCTATGAAAACCAATTGTTTCAACTGTATAAAAATGTATCAGACAATGCCAGAGTGAATTCTTTTATATTACCTAAGCATCATTTTTTTAATTTAAAGGAAGAATTAAAGACTAATTTTAAACTCTTTGGTTACTTTCTAAATGATGAATTGATTGGTTTTTATTCTTTAATATTAAATAATAGAAGCTTAGAAACCTATTTTTTAGGATACGATACAGCCTTACAAGCTAAGCATAAAATGTATTTAAATATGCTATACGATATGGTTGATTTTGCTATAAATAATAAGTTTAAAACCATTGTATATGCAAGAACGGCTATGGAAATAAAGAGTTCTGTTGGTGCTAAACCATATGCTATGACTATTTATGTGAAGCATACTCATAATTTTATAGCAAACGCTATTTTAAAATTTATGGTAAAGTATTTAAATCCTGTACAGCATTGGACAGAAAGAAATCCATTTCCTTAACAAACAAGACCTTATTTTAAATAATATACCATTTACAGCAGGAATTTTTAAGCATAAAAAAAGGCAGCCACTTTATAGTACTGCCTTTAATTATTTCTTTTATAAACCTTAGTTAAGGTGAATTAACTAGTGAATTTATTCTTCTTTTTTTAATTTCTTGTTTAATTTTGCTTCTTTCATAGCTTCTCCAATTTCATTGCTAGCAGCAAAACTAGCGACCATATCGTTTAACATATTACTTCCTGCTTGTGGTGAGTTAGGTAATAAAATTAAGTTACTATTGGTTTCACCACCAATAGCTTGTAAAGTATCATAATGCTGTGTTACTACAATAAGAGCAGAAGCTTCTTGAGAATTAATACCAACTTTATTAAGAACTTCTACAGATTCTTCTAAACCACGTGCTATTTCTCTACGTTGATCAGCAATACCTTGACCTTGTAAACGTTTACTTTCTGCCTCAGCTTTCGCCTTTTCAACGATTAAAATACGTTGTGCATCTCCTTCATATTGTGCAGCAGTTTTTTCTCTATCTGCAGCATTAATTCTGTTCATAGCTTCTTTTACTTGTGCATCAGGATCAATATCGGTAACTAAGGTTTTAATAATATCATACCCATAATCCAACATCGCCTCATTAAGCTCAGACTTTACAGCAATAGCAATATCGTCTTTTTTTAAGAATACATCATCAAGAATCATTTTTGGTACTTCGGCACGTACAACATCAAAAACATAAGATGTGATCTGATCGTGTGGATAATCTAATTTATAAAAAGCATCTTCTACTTTCAATTTAATTACTTTATACTGCACAGAAACTTTTAAACGTACAAATACATCATCCTTAGTTTTGGTTTCTATAATAACATCCAATTGCTGAATTTTTAAACTTAACCGACCTGCGATTCTATCAATTAATGGAATTTTAAATTGTAATCCAGATTGACGTATGCTTTGAAATTTACCAAAGCGTTCGATAACAGCGGCTGTTTGTTGTTTAACAGTAAAAAAGGCGGATATTATAATAAATAATCCAAAAACGGCAAGAGCTCCAAATAGGTACATAGATTTTATTTTTAATGGTTAAAAAAGGAATACTAAATTAAGTTTTATTTACGCACATATGCTTTATTATATATGAAAAGATGCACAAATTATCTTATTAGTAGGAATAACTATAGGTTTTGTTACAAACTCTTTTTTATAATCTAGAAATTATAAAATACAAACCATTTAGTTTGTCTCGAGGAGTTATCCAGATTTAAAATTTTTAATACAAACAAAGTAGAGGGCTGTTTTGGTTTTTTTTTCAGTAAATAAAAGAAATTCAAGCGTCTCAATTAACACTCGAACTCTAGTATTGAAGGAGAAATAAAAGTGCTAGTGAGCTCCTCCTTATAAATTGAACAATTTTGAACTAGAGCATTTTTAATAGGTTAATGAATAATTTTTTTGATTTATGTAATAATGAAACTAAATTTAAAAGACTCAATAAATGCTTCGTTTAATAGTAATGATCACCTATTATTTTATATATTTTAATCAAACTAGTATTTAAAATATTTTCGCCATTACATATAAATTATGAAAAAAATCTTTTACTCATTAATTACATTGTCAATATTCTCATGTTCTAATAATTCTGATATAGAAGTAGACCAAGTAGCTAATTCTAGACTAGAACAAGAATTATCAAATATTACCAAAATATCTGAAGGTAAAACAAAGGAACGTAAAAGCAGTTTCAATATATCTGGTAAAAATGTAACAGATATTTATATTTCATCTATAAGTAAAATATCTAATTATATTCAAAATAATTCAAGTATATCAAATGTCAATAGAATTAAAATAGATACTAATCTTAGTTTTAGAGGAGGTTTCATATTCACATTTACTGTATGTTTTAATTAAAAAAAGCGACCAAAAGGTCGCTTTTTTTTATAAAGTTTGAACTAGTTTTTCAAGCCTTTTAATCGTTTCATTTTTTCCAATCAAAAACATAATATCAAAAATATCTGGACCTTGTAAAGCACCTACTAGTGCCAGTCGTAACGGCATCATTATTTTACCAAAGCCTATTTCATTAGAGGTAATCCAAGTTTTTACTTCTTTTTCAAGCGCTTCTACTTCAAAAAGATTACTGTTAGTTATAACTGCTATCAAATCCGTCATTAAAGTCTTTGTACCTTCTTTAAATGCTTTTTTAGCGGCTTTTTCATTATAACTGCTAGGCGCTATAAAGAAATAGCTACTCAGTTCCCAAAAATCACTTACAAAGGTGGCACGTTCTTTTACTAAGCCAATAACTAATGCAATATAACCAATATCAATAGTGGTGAGTTCCGGATGTAAGTTTTTAAAGGTTTCTGCTAAATCATCATTAGTTCTATTTTGCATATAGTGATGATTAAACCATTTGATTTTATCAGGATCAAAACGAGCTCCGGCTTTGTTTACACGATTTAAATCAAAAGAAGCAATCAATTCATCTAAATTAAATAATTCTTGTTCTGTTCCAGGGTTCCAACCTAGAAAAGCTAGAAAATTAACAACAGCATCTGGAAAATACCCGGATTCATTGTAACCCATAGCAATAGAACCATCTTTAGGATCTTTCCATTCTAATGGAAAAACAGGAAATCCGAGTTTATCACCATCACGTTTACTTAATTTTCCTTTCCCTGACGGTTTTAAAATTAATGGCAAATGTGCAAATTCAGGAGATTCCCAACCTAATGCAGTATATAATTGAATGTGCAAAGCTAAGGACGGTAACCATTCTTCTCCACGAATTACATGCGATATTTCCATTAAATGGTCATCTACAATATTTGCTAAATGATAGGTCGGCATACCATCACTTTTAAACAAGACTTTATCATCTAAAATATTGGTGTCTATTTTAATATTACCACGTATTAAATCTTTTAAATTTAATGTTTCGTTTTGTGGTGATTTAAAGCGAATCACATAATTATCGCCTGCTTTCAATCTAGTTTCTGTTTCTTCAGGAGAGAGCGATAATGAATTATTTAATGTTAATCTGTTATGCCAATTATAGATGAACGTTTCCTTATTTGCTTCATATTTAGTCCTTTCAGTATTTAATTCTTCAGCAGTGTCAAAAGCATAATAAGCATGTCCACTAGCTATTAATTGATCGGCATATTGTTTATATAAATGTTTGCGTTCACTTTGTCTGTAAGGACCAAATTTTTCGTTTTTATTAGGGCCTTCATCAAAAGGGATGTTGCACCATTCTAATGCTTTTATTATGTAGTTTTCAGCACCATCAACATAACGATTTTGATCGGTATCTTCTATTCTTAGAACAAAGGTACCATTATGTTTTTTGGCAAATAAATAGTTGAAAAGTGCAGTGCGCACACCTCCAATATGTAAAGGTCCTGTAGGACTTGGTGCAAAGCGCACTCTTACGGGTTTAGACATGGTTTTGTTTTTAATAGTTGCAAAGATATATTGATAAGTGTTAAGATGAAAGATTGACGGCACTTGATTTATAAAATCAAGGTAGAAGTTTGATTACGCAAGTTTTTTTATCAACAAAAAACTAACTTTTATACAATATACGACGTGTAATACTAAAAAATAATTTTTAAATTATCATAATAGGGTTGTTATTAACTAAGTTTTATCAAATCTTGTTAATAACAGATAAAAATAAAATTGTAGTTTAGTTGATAAAACTTTTTTGGCATCAAACTATTTTGGTTTCTAAAATAATTAACCTTTCCATACAGTGAATAATTTTAACAATATACAATCCAAATTAGAGCAATTTATAAGAAAATATTATACCAATGAGCTTATTAAAGGTATCATTCTTTTTTTTAGTATTGGATTACTTTATTTCTTACTCACATTACTTATAGAATCTTTGCTATGGCTAAATACGTTATCTCGAACCATTTTGTTCTGGTTGTTTGTACTTGTAGAATTAGGATTATTCTACAAATTCATAATTATTGCATTAGCTAAATTGCTTAAAATTAGGCGAGGCATAAATTATGAAGAGGCTTCTAAATTAATTGGAAATCATTTTCCTAATGTAAAGGACAAGCTATTAAATGTACTACAATTAAATGCTAGCCAAAAAGATTCTGAATTATTAACTGCTAGTATAGATCAAAAATCTAAAGAGCTCAAACCCATACCATTTAAACTTGCTATAGATTTCAAAAATAATATCAAATATTTCAAATATACCATTATTCCTTTATGTATAATTTTGTTCAGTATAATTTTTAATAAAATGCATTGGTTTAGTGAGAGTTACGAAAGAGTATTACATTATCAAACAGCTTATGAACCACCAGCACCATTTCAATTTTTTATTTTAAATTCAAATTTACAAACCACTGAAAACAAGCCGTTTAAATTAATAGTTAAAACTGCAGGAAAAATAGTTCCCGAAACTGCACAAATAAATTTCAATAACGAAAGTTATTTTCTTAAGCAGGTACAACCTGGGGCTTTCGAATATGTATTTGAGCAACCCATGCGGGACATTACCTTTAGCTTATCGGCAAATAATGTAAATTCAAAACCGTATACGCTAAAAGTAATTGAAGTGCCTACGTTATTAAGTTTTGAGATGCTTTTAGATTATCCTAGTTATACTAGAAAAAAAGATGAAACTTTAAAAAGTACAGGAAGTGCTATAGTTCCACAAGGAACAAAAGTTATTTGGAAGCTAAAAACTAAAGCGACAGATCATGTTTTTATGTATGCGGAAGATACGCTTTCTTTTAACAAGGAAACTAAAAGTGATTTTGTAGTTTCTAAACAGATATATAAGAATTTTGATTATAGTATTAGTACAAATAATAAAACTCTTAAAGATTATGAAAATCTAGCATTTAACATAAATGTAATTAAAGATTCGTATCCAGAATTAAAAGTAAAATCTGAAATCGATTCCTTAGATAAACAATCACTTTATTTTTACGGTCAGGTAAGTGATGATTACGGATTAACAAAATTGCAACTTGTTTATTATCCAAGTGATAATATTCAAAATAAAGATTACGTAAATATACCAATTGCTAAATCTAATTTTGATGAGTTTGTTAGCGCTTTCCCAAATAATTTAAATATTAAAGAAGGCATTAGTTATGATTTGTATTTTGAGGTTTTCGATAATGATGGTTTAGCACAAAATAAACGTGTAAAAAGTAAGGTGTTTAATTATAGAAAACGAACTAAATCAGAGGAGGAAGCGAAACAATTAAATGAGCAAAATGAAACCATTCAAGACTTAAGTAAATCTTTAGAAAAGTTTGATAGTCAAGAAAAAGCTTTAAAGCAAATCTCTAAAACACAAAAAGAGAAAAGCGAATTAAATTTCAATGATAAAAAGAAATTAGAAAACTTTATTAAACGTCAAAAGCAACAAGAGCAAATGATGAAGAAGTTTAATAAAAAGCTAAAACATAATCTTGAAGATTTTCAAAAAGAAAATGAAGAAAATGACCAATTTAAAAAGGATTTAAAAGCACGATTAAAAGAAAATGAAGCACAGCTAAAGAAGGATGAACAACTCCTAGAAGAATTAGAAAAATTGAAAGAAAAAATTAACAAAGAAGAACTTTCAAAAAAGCTTGATAAACTGTCCAAACAAAATAAGAATCAAAAAAGAAGTTTAGAGCAAATGCTTGAGCTTACCAAGCGCTATTATGTAAGTAAGAAAATGGAAAAGATAGGCAATGAATTAGATAAACTAGCTAAACAACAAGATTCTTTAGCAAATGAAATAGAGAAGAAAAACACAAAAGAAAAGCAAGATAAACTTAATAATAAGTTTGACGAGATAAAGAAACAATTGGATGATTTGGAAAAAGAAAATCAAAATTTAAATAAACCAATGAAACTTTCAAGAGATAAAAATAAAGAGGATTCGGTTAAGGAAGAACAACAAAAAGCATCTCAAGCATTAGATAAAAAAGAACAATCCAAAACAGAAGCTCAAAAAAAGGAAAACAATCAAAGTGCAAAAAAAAGTCAAAAGAAAGCCGCCCAAAAAATGAAAGAAATGGGTCAAAAAATGCAAATGCAAATGGGACAAGGCGGCCAAGAAGCGATGCAAGAAGATGTCGAAACGCTTAGGCAAATATTAGATAATCTTGTAGTTTTTTCTTTCGATGAAGAAGCTGTCATGAAACAATTCAAAAGTATAGATATCGATCATAATGAATATGCCTCTTATTTGCGAAAGCAAAAAGAATTACGTTCACATTTTGAGCATATAGACGATAGTTTGTTTTCGTTATCATTACGGCAACCAAAAATTTCTGAAACCGTTAATAAGGAAATTTCCGAAGTTTATTTCAATATTGATAAAGCACTTGATCATCTATCAGAAAACAATGTGTATTTAGGAGCATCTGCACAGCAATATGTTATTACTGCAGCGAATAATTTGGCTAATTTCCTTAGTGATACAATGGACCAGATGCAAGATCAAATGGGGATGCCATCACCAGGTCAAGGCGAAGGTGGAATGCCTTTGCCGGATATTATTATGAGTCAGGAAGAACTTAATAAAATGATGGAAGAAGGAATGAAAAAAAGTGGCGAAGGCGATCCTAAAGAAGGAGCAGGTGAAAAACCAGGCGATAAGGAAGGACAAGGAAAAAATGAAGGTGATAAAGGAAAAGCAGGCGAAAAAGGTAAAGCTGGTGATAAAGGAAAAGGTGAAAAGGGGAGTACAGGTAAAGGATCTAAAGAAGGCAATAATGGTGAAGGTAATGGGACTGGTGGTGATCAAAAAGGAGGCGATGGTTTTAATGAAGATGTTAATGGTGAATTGTATAAAATATACCAACAACAACAATTGCTAAGGCAAGCTTTAGAAGAACGTTTGTTAAAAGATAAGCTAAGCGGTAAAGGCGTTAATATACAGTCAAAAAAAATAATCCGTGAAATGGAACAAGTAGAATTGGATTTAATAAACAAGGGGTTTACTAACCAGACACTAAGTAAAATGATGAATTTACAACATCAATTACTTAAACTTGAAAATGCTACATTTCAACAAGGACAAGATTCAAAACGGAAATCAGAGTCCAATAAAAAGGAATATGGGGCTAAAGAAGTTAATCAAATCAATAGGGCTAAAGAATATTTTAATACAACTGAAATCTTGAACAGACAAACACTACCTTTGCAAGAAGTTTATAAAAAGAAAGCACAAGAGTATTTTAAAAAAAAGAATGATTAATTTTAATTACGAAAGCGAATTTACGTTAGAAAATGAAACGGTTATATCCCAATGGATATCTAAAGTAATAGCTGCTGAGGGCTGTACTATTGAAGAGATTAATTATGTGTTTTGTGACGATGATTATTTACATAAATTGAATGTGGAATTTCTTAATCATGATACCTTAACAGATATTATCAGTTTCGATTATTCAGTAGGAAAAATTTTACAAGGTGATATCTTTATTTCTGTAGAAAGGGTAAACGATAATGCTAAAGATTTTGGTGTGCCGTTTGAAGAAGAACTAAGTCGAGTAATTGTACATGGTGTTTTACATTATTGTGGTTATAAAGATAAAACTGAAGCTGAAGCTGAAGAAATGAGAATGAAGGAAAATCTCTATCTTAATGCTCTTAAAACAGATTAATAAAATCAGCGTATATTTGTAAATTGTTCCACGTGAAACATGTTAATGTTTCACGTGGAACAATAGGGTAGTTCCACGTGGAACTATGTGTTTTTATACGAAAGTGGGTTTTAATATGAGTTTGTATTAAGTTATTTGTGTTCGTTTAGATCGCGTTTTTATATTTAAAAAGTAGTTTATGTTTAATGAAATATATGATGTAGTTGTTGTAGGTGGAGGTCATGCTGGAAGTGAAGCAGCAGCAGCAGCAGCTAATATGGGGAGTAAGACTTTATTGGTAACAATGAGTTTGCAAAATATTGCGCAAATGTCATGTAATCCCGCCATGGGTGGTATTGCAAAAGGTCAAATAGTGCGTGAGATAGATGCCTTGGGAGGTTATTCTGGGATTGTAAGTGATACGTCTGCTATTCAATTTAAAATGTTGAATAAGTCCAAAGGACCGGCAATGTGGAGTCCAAGGGTTCAAAGTGATCGGATGCGCTTTGCAGAAGATTGGCGCTTGCTTTTAGAAAAGACTGATAATTTAGATTTTTATCAGGATATGGTTTCTGGATTGATTATCGATAAAGAAAAAGTAGTTGGTGTAAAAACCTCTTTGGGTATTCAGATTAAAGCTAAAACAGTAGTGCTTACTAATGGTACTTTTCTAAATGGATTGATTCATATTGGGGATAAGAATTTTGGTGGCGGAAGAGCAGGTGAGAGAGCTGCTACAGGTATTACGGAACAACTCGTTGATTTGGGTTTTGAGTCAGGAAGAATGAAAACAGGGACGCCACCGAGAGTAGATGGTCGGTCTTTAGATTATTCTAAAATGATAGAACAACCTGGGGACTCAATGCCAGAAAAATTTTCGTATTTAGATTGTACTAAGGCTTTGACAAAACAACGTTCTTGCTATATGACTTATACTAGTGAATTAGTACATGATTTATTACGTGAAGGATTTGATCGTTCACCTATGTTTAATGGTAGAATAAAAAGTTTAGGTCCTAGATATTGTCCTTCTATTGAAGATAAGATTAATCGTTTTGCAGATAAAAATAAACATCAATTATTTGTAGAACCCGAAGGTTGGAACACAGTTGAGGTTTATGTTAATGGATTCTCTACTTCGTTGCCAGAAGATGTTCAATTTAAAGCCATGCGTTCTGTTGTAGGTTTTGAAAATGTTAAGTTTTTTAGACCTGGTTATGCTATAGAATATGATTATTTTCCGCCGACACAGTTAAAGCATACTTTAGAAACGAAACTAATAGATGGTTTGTTTTTTGCAGGACAAATTAATGGTACAACTGGATATGAGGAAGCCGCATCACAAGGTTTAATGGCTGGTATTAATGCAGCTTTAAAAGTTCAAGAGAAAGATTCTTTTATTCTTAAGCGTGATGAGGCTTATATAGGTGTTCTTGTGGATGATTTAATTACTAAAGGAACAGAAGAGCCTTATAGGATGTTTACTTCTCGGGCAGAATATAGAACATTACTTAGGCAAGATAATGCAGATTTTAGACTTACGCCAAAAGGGTATGCTTTAGGGTTAGCAAGTGAAGCGCGTTTAAAAAGAATGGAGTACAAGCAAGAAGAATCCAAAAAATTTGTACAGTTTTTTAAAAATACAAGTGTTACACCAAAAGAAGCTAATCCTGTATTAGAATCTAAGGGGTCTGCAGTAGTAAAGCAGCAAGGTAAAATGTTTAAACTTTTTGCTAGGCCTAATATTGCGATAGAAGATGTGCGGAAATTTGAAGCTGTTGAAAATTATATCGCAGCTAATAATTTGGATAGGGAAGTGATTGAACAAACTGAGATACAAGTTAAATATTCTGGATATATAGATAAAGAAAAAAATAACGCAGATAAGTTGATGCGTTTAGAGAATATTAAAATCCCTAAAAATTTTGATTACTCAAAATTAAAATCCATGAGTATGGAGGCAAGGGAAAAATTAAACAAAATTCAACCAGTTACCATTTCACAAGCATCACGAGTTAGTGGTGTATCTCCTAGTGATATTTCTGTGCTTTTAGTGTATATGGGAAGGTAAAGTTATGTTATTTTATTTTAAACAATAATATGATATTTTAAATTATGTTTTTACTATTTAAGTTGTTTTTTAAGTTTTTAAAATTGTGTTCCACGTGGAACGCTTATGAAAAATAAGAATGTTTTTTGAGCCTAAAAAAAAGTGACTAAATATAGTTTTTATGTATTTGCTAAGTGGTATTTTAATAAAAATAGAAAGTGTTTTGTAATAATATGGAATTCTTATTAAGATCTGTTTGTAAATTAAAACAGATCTTATATGTTTTAATCATACATGTATGGTTTTAATTTAAAGCCAGTGCTTTATTTTAAATAATTATTCTTAAAGTGTGATGTTGTAGTCTTCTAATAAATAAAGTCAATAATAATAAGTAATTAAAATAGGTTAAAAGATATTTTTATAAATAAAAAGAATATATATTTCGTGAGTAAAAAAGAAAAAACATATATTACTGTAAAGGATTATTCTGTTTCGGGAGAAGAATTTAAATTAGTTTATAATTCAGAATTAGATTATTTAGAAACAAAACCTAAGCCAGTACTCGATAAACTTCCAGATTATTATAAAAGCGAAGATTATATTTCTCATACAAATTCTAAGCGTAATATTTTTGAGAGAGTCTATCATAGTATTCGCCAAATTTCTTTAAAACGTAAATTAAAATTAATTAATTCATTTAATTCAGAAGAAAAGACACTTTTAGACATTGGTTGTGGTACAGGTGCTTTTTTAAAAGTCGCAAAAAATAATAACTGGAATGTCTCTGGTGTAGAGCCTGATGTTAATGCTAGAAAAATAGCAGGGGATTCTATAAATAAATTAGTGTATAATACAGATCAGCTTTTAAAATTTAAAGAAAACAGTTTCGATGTTATTACATTATGGCATGTTTTAGAACATTTACCAAATTTAGAAGAACATATTTTAATTTTTAAAAAAATATTAAAACCTAATGGCGCTTTGGTTATTGCTGTTCCTAATTATAAAAGTTATGATGCGCAATATTATAAAAACTTTTGGGCTGCTTACGATGTACCGAGACATCTTTGGCATTTTTCTCAAACTTCTATTAAAAATCTGTTCGAAAAGGAAAATTTTAAAGTAAATAAAACGCTTCCCATGATTTTTGATGCTTTTTATGTAAGTCTTCTTTCTGAAAAATATAAAAATCAATCAATGAATATATTTAATGCTTTTATTGTAGGAATGTGTTCGAATTTTAAGGCAAGGCGCTCTGGAGAGTATTCTTCATTAATTTATATCATAAAAAATGAGTAAAAGCTATTTTAAGGCTTTTTTAGAGTGTTTAAAGTTGTTTTCTGGGTTTTGTATTAAGTTTTTTTTAAAGTTTCTTAGAATACTTTGTATGGATTTGTTTTTTATAAATAATATTTATTATAAGTATTTAAAGGTATAGTAAAATGTTATACTTTGTATATCGGTTGATTTTAAGCTTTAATAATCCTAACAACTTTTATATTTTTGCGCAACACTTAAAAATATAAAAAATGAAGAATTTAATTTTAGCCGCTTTTGCAATTTTAACATTAGCCTCTTGTCAACAACAAAAAATTGGATATATAGATAGCGGGAAAGTTATTAATGAATTTCAGGAGAAGAAAGATATAGAAGAAAAATTTAAAGGCAAAGACGAGGCTTTTACAAAAAAAGCTGATAGTATAGGTAGAAATTTTCAATTAGAAGTTCAAGCGTATAATACAGAGCGTTCAAAAATGAATGCTAATGCGATTAAAGCGAAAGAGCAAGAATTAGGTCAAAAACAACAAGTTTTACAGCAACAAATGCAATTTGAACAACAACAGTTGCAAAAGGCATTTCAAGCAGAAATAGATTCAGTAATTGTTAAAGTGAAAGATTTTGTAAAAGATTATGGTAAAACGAATGGTTATAAGCTTATTTTAGGGACTAACGATGCTGCACCTAGTGTATTGTATGGTGCAGAAGAAGATGATTTATCGCAAATCATTTTAGATGCTCTAAATGCAGAATACAAGAAATAATAATTAAAAAATATTATTAAAAATAAAGCCCTTTACTTAACTAAGTAAAGGGCTTTTGTCATTAAATCAAATCAAAAATAATCATACTTATTTTAATATTATTTCATATTTGATTCCTCACTTTTTTGTTATTAAAACTTAATAACAGTTTTTCTTTTTCATATTTTTTTATAAAAAGGGGTTCTTGCATTATTTTTTAGAGAGCGTATTTATCTGTTATACTTAATAAACAGGTTAGAAGATAAATACCCTAATTTTATTTTATTTTATTTAGATTTGGTACTTCCATCATTTAAACAATATTATGGATCATAAATCTGTTTGCGATAAGAAAAATTATGAAGTTATTTTTAATAACTATTCTCAATCTATGCGTAATTACATGTACTATAAATGTGGTGATTTAAGTCAAGCAGAAGATCTTGTTCAAGAGGCTTTTATTAAGTTATGGAAAAACTGCAAAAAAGTGATCTTTAAAAAGGCAAAATCGTATCTTTTTACAATTGTAAATAATGCGTTTTTAAATGAAGTTGCTCATAAAAAAGTGGTTATAAACTATCAAAAATTAAACCTTAGAACTAGCACAAATGAGTCGCCAGAATTTTTGCTCGAGGAGAAAGAATTTATGATGCAATTAAAAGCAGCTATAGGTAGTTTACCTGCAAAGCAGCGCGAAGTATTTTTATTAAGTCGCATCGATAAAAAGAAATATACGGAGATCGCAGAAATTGTAGGTATTTCTGTGAAGGCTGTAGAAAAAAGAATGAGCCAAGCTTTAATTATACTAAGAGAAAAAATAGGAAACATATAAAAAAGTAGGGTAAAACGCATGATAATTGTTTTATAAATAAAAATAATAGGTGTATTAAATATGGGAAGAGAGTATTTAGATGATACTTTTTTAGCTAGATGGGCGGCTGGCGAATTATCTCCGGAGGAACTTATTTCGTTTAAAAAGTCAAAGGATTATTTTAAGTATAAAAAAATAAATAAAGGCGCTCAATTATTAAAAGCTCCTTTGTTTGATAAGCAAACTAATTTAGTGAAATTATATAATGCTTTAGACGGTGATAGAAAAAGCTCTAATGTGTTAAAAAAAATATCTAATTGGGCTTATACTGCAGCAGCTATTTTAATTATTTCTTTTGGCCTATTTTTTTTACAAGATAAAAATAAACTCTACAAAACTCATTTTGGAGAACAAGCAGTAGTTATATTACCAGATAATTCGAAAGTATATTTAAATGCTAATACAGTATTAGAATTTAATGAAGATAATTGGAAAGCGCATAGGGATATTGAGTTTAACGGAGAAGCTTTTTTTGATGTAGAAAAAGGTGCTGTTTTTAAAGTAAATTTTAAGCATGGTATTGTTGAAGTTTTAGGCACAGCATTTAATGTTATTTCTAGAGACGGTTATTTGGAGGTTCAATGTCATAAAGGACGCGTGAAAGTTTTAACGTTTCACAATAATGATACAGTTATTTTAGACCATGGTGAAGCAATACGAATCGTTAATAATACTAACGAAAATTGGCGTTTCAAGGAAGATAAGCCTAGTTGGTTGTTAGGAGAATCATCTTTTAAGAATACACCATTATCCCAAGTTATAAGTGCATTAGAAAGTCAGTACGGTATTCAATTTAATGTCTCAAATGTAGATGTTAGCAAACGTTATACAGGAAGTTTTACGCATAGCAATATATCACTAGCAATGCAAACTGTTTTCAAACCTATGAATATCGCTTATATAGAAGTGGAAAATAATATCATTATTTTAAAATAATAATCTTAAGTTTTTTTTGTTAATTTGCTGTTTTTACTTATAATATTTTAACAAAACTATGAGGCTTAAGCTTAGTGTATTATTGTTTTTGTTCTCATTATCTGTAATAACCTCCCAAGAGAAAGCATCTTTTACTTATGCTAATACGCCTTTAGATACGGTTATTTTAGATTTGGAAAAAGCCTACGATATTAAATTATCGTATGATTCTAAACTTATTGAAAATAAACGGTTTAAATACTCTAATACAAACGTAACGCTTCAAGATGTTTTAAAAGCTATAGCGACTCAAACAGGGTTTAAAGTACAAAAAATTTCAGAGCGCTATTATATAATAAATAAAGCAAGTGCTCTTAAGCTTTCAGAAACTCAAGGCTTAGATGAAGTTTTTATAGCAGAATATATAACTTCTGGCATAAGAAAAAAAGAATACGGCTCTGTAGTTTTATCTCCTAGTATTTTAGGGATACTTCCAGGACTTACCGAGCCAGATGTTTTGCAGAGTTTACAGTTGTTACCAGGAGTAAAAAGCCCAAATGAAACGGCTACAGAATTATATATAAAAGGAGGAACACCAGATCAAAATTTAGTGCTTTGGGATGGTATAAAAATATATAATACAAGTCATTTTTTTGGAACCATTTCGATTTTTAATCCTTATATAATAAAGGATGTAAAATTATATGCAAATGGAATTCAATCGAAATATGGTAATAGTATTTCTAGTGTAATAGATATAAGCTCTTACAATGATATCCCTAAAAAAATAGAAGGTGGTTTTGGCTTTAATATGACACACTTCGATTTGTTTTTTAAAAGTCCTATAACAGAAGAAATGGGGTTAATGGTTTCAATGCGAAGATCTTATAAAGATGTTATAAATACATTTACTTTTCAAAAACTTTCAGAAAGTGTTTTTCAGAGTACAAAAATATCTGAAGGAAATACTTTTTTTGACACAGATCCCATAACAATAACAGAATCGTTTTTTAGATTTTCTGATTTTACAGCAAAACTCATTTATAAGCCCAGTCCCAAGGACAAGATAATTATTAGTAGTTTGTTTACAACTAATACATTAGATTATCATTTTTTTAATGAAGATACTTTAGATTCCTCCAGAGATAATTTAAATATTAATAATGAAGGTGTTAGCTTAAATTGGAAACATAAATACAATCATGGAAATTATTTTAAATTGAAAGCTTACGGTTCGTTTTATAGTTTAGATTATTTCGATATTAATTCTTTTTCTGAAGGGTTTAATGAAATATATTCAAAAAAGAATAATGTTAAAAACTATGGAGTTTCTATGCATAATAGTTTGAAATTAAATTCTAATAATGGTCTTAATTTTGGTTATGAATTTTCTAATACTAATGTAGATTATGCTTTTGTATATGATGTATCCGATTTTAACATCAGTGAATTTGCTGAGTTTTTAAATTTTTCTAACTCTAGTAATAATAATAATAATAATGCGTATGTAGAATATGAATACAAAAAGAAAGATGCTTGGCAGTTTAATATAGGTGCTAGAGGGCATTATGCTTCTTTACTTAATGAGTTTTATATAGAACCAAGAATACATTTAGAAAAAAAAATAAATGCAGTGTTAAAGCTTAGGGGATCTGCCGAGCAATTACATCAAACCGTTAGTCAAATAGAAGAATTAGTTTCTCAAAATTTTGGATTGGAAACAGATATATGGGTACTTGCCGATAACAATGTCGCTTCTTTATTAAAAAGCACTCAATTTTCAATAGGAGCGGGTTTTAATAAAGAAGGATGGAATATTGATCTAGATGCTTACCTAAAAAAAAACAAAGGCTTAAACACGCTAACAAGAGGTTTTACAACTTCTAGTTTTTCTTTAGGCGATAGTAATGTTCTAGGAATAGATGTTTTATTGAAAAAAAAGATAAACAACTATCGAAGCTGGTTAAGTTATTCTATTACAAAAAACAGCTTTTCCTTTAGTGCTCTTAATAATGGCGAATCATTTCCCAGTAATTTTCATATAGCAAATCAAATCAATTGGTCTCACAGTTATAATTTAAATCAATTTAGTTTTTCTTTGGGATGGCGTTACCGAACTGGTACGCCATATACAAGGGCATTAAGGCTATCTGATAATGATTTTATGATTGTTTACGATAGCGATATAAATGCAGAACGTTTACCAGATTATCATCGTTTAGATTTCTCTTCAACATATACGTTTAAATTCTCTCAAAAAAGAGATTGGAAAGGGAAAATAGGATTCTCTATATTTAATATCTATAATAAAGAAAATGTTTTGAGTAGAACTTATAGGGTAGGTTTACGACAAGATGGAAATGTGTTAAGAGAAATAAAAAAAAAATCATTAGGTATTACACCTAATCTTGTGTTTCGAGTAGAGTTCTAAAGTGTTTGTATTATTGAATTAAACAGTGGTTTTGATAAAATGTTTAATTAAAAAAAATTATTTTTTATGTAGCAAACGCGTTAATTTTATAGAAAGATCTGTAAGTATTATTTTGGAATTCCCATTTCGCTCTATATGGTAAATAGCATCTTGAAGTTCATTAGAAATGTCTAAAATATTATTATTATGAATGAAAGGCGCGAATTTTTCTAATTTAAATGTCTCGGATTTAATATTTAAATAAACCAATTCATTGGCGCTGTAATTCATTAATAAAGCCTGTCTAAAAACATCCAAGCAAAAATACAAAAACTGTTTTTGTGTTTCTCTCCCTGTTTTAGCAATGTCTTCACTCCAGGTTATTAAATCAAGTATCGCTTCTTTATTTCCTTTGGCTTTAAAAGCCGTTCTAACCCATAAAATGAACCAAGTTTCAAATTGAACATCTTCAGTATCCTGATTCGTTAAACTACATGCTTTATTATAATTTCCGTTGGATTGATGTGCTATTTTTATTGCTAAGTTTTCTTCTAAGTCATGCTGTTCTTGAAGAGTTGTTTTAATATCATTTTCTGCCAATGGTGGAAAATGTATTATTTGACAACGAGATTTAATAGTGCTAATTATTTGTTCTTCATCTTCAGTAACAAGAATAAAAATAGTTTTATTTGGAGGCTCTTCAATAAGTTTTAAAAGTTTATTTGCGGCAGCCACATTCATTTTTTCAGCCATCCAAATCAACATTATTTTGTAGCCACCTTCATAGGATTTTAATGCTAAAGCTTTAACAATGTCTAAAGATTCATCAACTCCAATTTGCCCTTGCTTGTTATCGACTCCAAGTAATTTATACCAATCGAAGAGATTTGCATAAGGCTGTTTAGTTAAAAGCTCTCGCCATTCTTCTAAAAAATGACTAGAAACAGGATGTCTTTTTATTTTTCCGTTGGAAGTAACAGGGAAGGCAAAATGTAAATCCGGATGCGAAAAATTTTTAAATTTTAAATTGCAAGCCGCTTTATTTTCTGTGTCAGAACACAAAACATATTGTGCATATGCCACAGCCATAGCTAAAGTACCAGAACCTTCTGGTCCAACAAATAATTGAGCATGTGGAATTCTGCCATTATCAACACTTTTTGTGAGGTGGGCTTTTATATGATTCTGACCTATAATATTACTAAATGGCATAGGACAAATATAGTTTACATAATAAATAAAAACTATTTTTTTAGTGCTATAACTTGTAAAATAGAAGTTGTAACTTAAAAGCTGAATGAGTATGGTCTTATTTCCATATATTTGAAAGTTTATAAAAACAATGCTTAATTTATTTTTTGTAATACTGTTATTAAAAGAAATACAATAGTGCGTTTTTTTTAAAGAGTTGAATTTTAAAACGATTAATAGATATAATAATTACTAATGAAGACCTTAAACGATTTTAATTTTAAAGATAAAAAAGCATTAATTCGTGTAGATTTTAATGTCCCGTTAAATGAAGCATTTTTAGTAACTGATACTACAAGAATTTCTGCAGCAAAGCCAACGATAATTAAAGTATTGGAAGATGGAGGAAGCTGTGTATTAATGTCTCATTTAGGGCGACCTAAAGGTCATGAAGAAAGCTTTTCTTTGAAACACATTAGAGAAGCCGTTGAAGAGAGTATAGGAGTAGAGACTAAATTTGTTTCCAATTGTGTTGGGAAAGAAGCAGAAGCTGCTGCAAAAGATTTAAAACCTGGAGAAATTTTAATTCTTGAAAATCTACGTTTCCATGATGAAGAAAAAACGGGAGATAAAGGTTTTGCAGAGCAACTCTCTAAATTAGGAGACATTTATGTAAATGACGCTTTTGGAACAGCACATAGAGCACATGCATCGACTACTATTATTGCCGATTTTTTTCCAAATACTAAATGTTTTGGCTATTTATTAGAACAAGAAATAAAAAGTATCGATAAAGTAATGCGTACTGGAGAAAAACCAGTCTTAGCTGTATTAGGAGGTGCTAAAGTATCTTCTAAAATAACCATTATAGAAAATATTTTAGATAAGATTGATCACCTTATTATTGGTGGAGGAATGACCTTTACTTTTATTAAAGCACAAGGCGGTAAAATAGGAAATTCCATTTGTGAAGATGATAAAATGGAGATGGCTTTGGATATTTTAAGACTAGCTAAGGAAAAAAATGTAACTATACATTTACCATTAGATGTTGTGGCAGCAGATGCTTTTAATGAAGAAGCAAATACAAAGATTATGGATGTTATGTCTATTTCCGATGGTTGGCAAGGCCTTGATGTAGGCCCGAAATCTATTGCTAAATTTAATGAGGTTGTAATGCGATGTAAAACAATACTTTGGAATGGGCCGTTAGGTGTTTTCGAAATGAAAGCTTTTGCTAATGGAACGATCGCTTTAGGTAATTCTATTGCAGAAGCAACAAAAAAAGGCGCTTTTTCTTTAGTCGGAGGAGGTGATTCTGTAGCAGCAGTAAAACAGTTTGGCTTTGAAAATAAAGTGAGTTATGTTAGTACAGGAGGTGGTGCTATGTTAGAAAGTTTAGAAGGAAAAACATTACCTGGAATAGCAGCTGTTTTAAAATAAGAATAGTTTTAAATCAAACAATGAAACTAAAGTATAGATACATTACAATTGAAATAGATTTTTATTAATGGGGAAACATAAGTATAAAATGATATGCTTTATTGTTATGATTTTTGGACAACTATTATTTGGTCAAGATTCGTTGCAAATCAAAAGCAATAAACTTAAGGAGACAGAATTAGCTACCAATAAAAATGAAAGTGTAGACAGTATTATTGATGGAAAGACAGCTTTTAAAACAACTATAGAAACCATAAAACCTTTAGATTCTCTAAAAAAGATGCAAGATCATGAATTTGCAGCTAAGATAGATGAAAAATGGATGAAGGAATTGTATGGAACTTCTCTTTTTGACACTATTTATAGAGATGTTACAGGTTTAAAATACGATGCTGTTTATTACCCAGAACTCTCTACAGATACACTTAAAGCTAGATTAGAACGCTTAAATGCCAAAACACCTTTTAACGTTGAATATAATCCTGGTTTAGAGAACGTCATAAAATCTTTTTTAAAAAACAGACATCACTCTTTTGAACGTTTAATGGGGTTGAGTAAATATTATTTTCCAATGTTCGAACGCGAGCTAGATAATTATAATATTCCATTAGAAATGAAATATTTAGCTATTGTAGAGTCTGCATTAAAACCAAGGGCGAGATCTCGAGTTGGAGCAACAGGCTTGTGGCAATTTATGTTTGCCACAGGAAAGCAATATGGATTAGATGTTAGCAGTTATGTAGATGAGCGGAGTGATCCTATTAAATCTACAGAATCGGCAGCAAAATATTTAGCCAAGCTTTATAAGATTTTTGGAGATTGGGATTTGGCTCTTGCTGCGTATAATTCAGGGCCAGGTAATGTAAGTAAAGCGATTAGGCGTTCTGGAGGATATCAAAACTATTGGAATATACGTCCGAATCTTCCACGTGAAACAGCTGGATATGTGCCTGCTTTTTTGGCGACGATGTATATTTTCGAATACGCAAAGGAACATGGGTTTATCCAGCATAAACCGCAATTTAATTATGTGGAAACAGACACTATAAGAGTAAAACAAATGATAACTTTAGATCAAGTTTCTGAGTTTACTGGCGTTAAAATGGAAGTGCTTCAGTTTTTAAACCCTGCTTATAAACTCGATATTATACCCGTTATAAAAGGTAAAAATTATACATTAAGATTACCGAGAGCAGTTATAGGTGCATTTGTAAACAATGAAAATGAAATGTATGCTTTTGCTAAAGCTGAGTTTGATAAACGAGAAAAGCCATTGCCACAATTATTGAATGTAGATACAAAAATTCGATATAGAGTTAAAAGTGGTGACTATTTAGGTAAGATAGCTAGAAAATTTGGTGTAAGAGTTAGCCAAATCAAAAAATGGAATGGTTTAAGGAGTAATAATTTAAAAGTAGGACAACGTTTAACTATTTTTCCTAGAAATCCATCAGGTGCCCTAAAAAAGGGCGTTACTAAGCAAAAGGCGAATTCAAAAAACTATAAAGGCAAAACGTATAAAGTTAAAGCTGGAGACTCTTTGTGGAGTATTGCACAAAAATTTCCTGGAATTTCTGTACAAAATATTAAAGATTGGAACGATATTAGTAGTAATAACTTAAAACCTGGAATGATACTAAAGATTTCTAAGAGTTAAATGATTTAAAAAAACATATAAATTATGCGAAAATTACTTTTAATAGCTGTGACTATGCTATTTATAGTGGCATGTAAGGAAGACAATAAAAAGAAACGAACAATTCTTCCAGAATCTTCAGGAAAAATAAACAGTTTGTCTATGGTTATAGATAATGAACTATGGGAGGGATCTGTTGGTGAAACCTTACGAGAAGTGCTTACAGCGCCTGTAGATGGTTTACCTCAAGAAGAACCGCTATTTTCTATAAACCAGATACCCCCGCAAGTGTTCTCAGGTTTTGTAAGAAGTAACCGGTCTATAATAAAAATTGAAAAAGGAACAGAAACAGGGATTAAGTTTCTAGAAAATCGTTATGCAAGGCCACAACAATTAATTATTGTTAGTGGCACAAGTATTGCTGAGATTAAGAAGGAGATTAAAAATAATGCTAAACGTATTGTAGATGTTTTTAAGGCAGGAGAGACAAAAGAATATCAACGACGTATAGCCATATCGTTGCATAATACAGATAATATCAAGGAAAAACTAGGACTTAATATTCGTTTTTCTAAAGCCTATAGAATTGCAAAAGAAGACGATAATTTTTTCTGGATTAGAAAAGATATTCCTACAGGAACGCTTAATTTAATGCTTTATGAATTGCCTTTAAAAACTATTAATAAAGAGCAAAATATCGTAGACCAGATTATAAAAATTAGAGATTCAATAGGTGCTAAATATATTCCTGGACCAATTGAAGGGAGTCATATGGTTACAGAAATGGCTTATGCACCTTATTTATTTGAAATTACATTAGATGATAAGCCAACACTAGAGTCTAAGGGGATTTGGGATGTAAAAGGCGCTTGGAAATCTGGTCCTTTTGTTAATTACATTATAGAAGACAAGAAAAAGGATAGGATTATAGTAGCTGAAGGTTTTGTTGATGCACCATCAATTAACAAGCGTGAACATGTTTTCGAATTAGAAGCAATGATTAAATCCATTACTATTAATTAAAGATTCTTAAAGTAATTTAAAACGTCAAGTTAAATTACAACCAACAAAAAAACCAACGTATTTACGTTGGTTTTTTATATTATTAAAAGAAAAAATTACTCTTCTTTTAAATTCTTATTGTTTTCTTCGTCCTTGCTAGCGTCTTTAAATTCTTTGATTCCGCTACCCAGCCCACGCATTAATTCTGGTATTTTCTTTCCACCAAATAAAAGCAGTACTACAATAACAATTATAATAACTTGTGGCATTCCGATCCAAAGAGGTAACATATGTAAACTCATAATAATATATTTAAAGTGCAAAGTTAGCAATTAAAGTTTAAAATATAGGTTAAAAATTGATTTAAGGTAGCTACGGCTATGGTTTCTTAGCAAGCTTAGTTTATAGTAAATACTTAACAAGCGCTATATTTAATAGTATTATATGATGTGGTGTAAACTGTGGTCATGACTGTTAAAACGTATTAAATCTATTTAAAATAGTTTTATAGAGTTATTTTATTACTGATTTAAGATTTTAAAAAGGGTTCTATTTGTTTTAAACAGAATAAAAAAACCCAACACATTTAGTATTGAGTTTTAATATTAAAAAAAAGGGATTGTACGATTATTGCTGTAAAAATGCATCTTTTATTTCAACCACACCTGTACATAGTTTTGAGGTGTATCTTGAATCTATAGTTATAACTCCATCAGTATCTCCACCTCCGTTAATTTTTCTTAATTCAGTATTATTAAGTTCTACTATTGAATCTTTTTTAAATACTAATTTTTTGTTTGCTTGAGTTTTCATAATAAAATATTCAAATTAGGGTTTATAAATTTTTTACAAGCCAAATATTGTGATTATAGCGGAATTAAAAAAAACAATATACCTAATATTTATAAAAACAAGTAAGAGTGTAATCCTTGTTATTACCCTTAAAATAAAGGATTAATGATAATTTTTTATCAAAAAAAAAACTATTTTAGCATTTTATTCCTTAAACTTAATTAAACAACTAATGCGCAAAATTACACTGTTTTGTTTCCTCTTTTTATTTTTTAATTCTGGCTATTCTCAAGATAAAATATCAAGTTTAGAAGACTCAATTAGTATTAATATTTATAAAAACCCCAATAAGGCTATAGTGTTTTTACATAAATATGTGAAAATTAAAGAAGAGTCTAATGATATAGAAGGACTTATTATGGCTAATGCATCACTGGCGGCAGCTCATGAGGTTATGAATGAAATTGATAGTACGCTTTACTATCACTATAAAAATTTAAGTATAGTTGATAAACCTATAGATATTATTCGAAGTAAACATAGTTTGGCTCGCGTATTAGAAGAAGAGAACAGGTATAAAGAATCATTACGATTGTATTCTCAAATATTAGAATTAGCAAAACAAATTGACGATAAACAATCTATAAAAACCTGTAAAATTTCGATAGAGTCTTTGAAAAATAAGATTAGTAATTCTCAAAATGCTGTAAATCTATTAATAGAAGATTATGAAAATAAAAAAATTAGCGACGATTTAAATTTACGTTTTACAAGAAAAATACTTGTTGAAGCCTATTTAAAAGATAAAAATTTGGATGAAGCTTTAAAATTAATATATGAGGGTTTAAAAGAAGCCATTCTGGAAAGCGATTGTGAGTTTATATATTATATGAATTATTTAAAATCTGAAGTAAATGTTTTAAAAAGAAAGTATGCTCTTGCAGAGCAGGATGCCGACAACGCTTTAGCATGTGCTGAAAAATTAAATAATGAGGAGTTTCTTAATGAAGTGAAATTTAGATATGCAGAAATAGCATTCCTACAAAGAAACTTCCAAAAAGCAATTGATGAACTGACCTTTATAAATAATAGCACTATTACAAAGACAGCTTTACAGCTTACTAAATACTATAAACTAACAGCAGATGCCTATAAGCAATTAGATAGTAGTGATTTATCTAATTCATACTATTATAGTTACATGGAAGAAAAAGATAAGTTATCAAAAAATAGATTGTCTACATTAGAAACTTTACATAATTTAACTCTTAAAGAACAGGCTAGTAGTCTTAAAAATACACACCAAACAAAGCTAAATGAAGAAATTAAGGAAAAAGAAAACCTAAAAAAAACAAAGTGGTTTTGGACAGGTGTTAGTGCTTCTTTACTATTGTTGGTTATCATACTTGTTTTCTTTTTTAGAAACAAATCTAAAGTCAATCAAAATAGATTCGATGATTTGATGCTCAAGATAAAAGTATATGAGGGCAGTAATGTCGATAGCCAACCTATAGAGTCTACTTATAATTTAAAAGAAGCAGGAATAAAAAAAGAGGAAGAAACGACCACATATAATGACAAAGTAGAAGAGAAAGAGAAGACAATAGACCTTAACACAATTGAAAATGATGAAGATTCTACTTATATTATTGATGATAAAAAAGTAGAAGAGATTCTTATTAAACTCGAAAATTTAGAGGATAAATTATACTTTTTACGCCAAGATTGTACGTTGCATAATATGGCCAAAAAACTTAAAACAAATACCTCTTATTTGTCTAAAATTATTAATACACATTTAGATAAATCATTTAGTACTTATATAAATGAATTAAGAATAAACTATGCTATTATTGAGCTCAAAAATAATACGAAATTACGATCGTATTCAGTAAAAGGTATTGCTCAAGAAATGGGCTATAAAAATGCCGATGCTTTTTCACGGTATTTTAGAGCAGCAACAGGTATCTCACCGTCTGTTTATATTAAAAAGGTACAAGAAATATAAACCGTTTATTTTTTTATTTAAAACACTTGTTTTTAATCGTTTACGTGATTTAAATATAGTGTTTTTTTATAAATTGTAGGCAGTTTCATTTGGAAACTACTTTTTTTTGGAATTACTTTGGACAAGAATTAAAACAGTTCTAAAATAGTTTCACTCAAGCTTTATACTATTATTTAGAATAAAAAAACAGAGCTCTGTAAAGCCCTGTTAATTTTGAAAACACAAATTTTCATGTATTCCATGTCCGTCAACATGTTGTACTCTGCAAATATATGTTTTTTATCACTTTAAAGCAATAGTGCTAGAAATACATATGAGTACTTCACAATTTTTTTCGGAATACAAGATTTTAAAGATTTAGCTTAAAGCATGAAGGCGCTTGAGTTGAAGAGTTGATGAACACTTTTTAGTTAGTAATCAGCTCTTTACATATAAGTTACAATAATGTGATATTTTGAAAAATAGTAAATAACAAAAGAGAGTAAAACACTCATTTAGATTTACTTGATGTAATTTCATGTGGGCTAGAAGGCGAATTCATTGATGTAATTTTTACACAGCAAGATGTAATTATTATGGATTGTGATCTTACATAAAGTACTATGATAAAAGACAGTAAAATTAATTATAAAAAGAAGTTATTGGTAGAATTGCCTAAAGAAACTGGTTGGATGAAAAAAATATTAAAAAAATTAAAACTTATTAAAGACCGATAATGAGATTTAATTAATAGTCATCAATTCCATATTCTTTATATGATTAGTGGCATCCTCAATAATTTATTTTAAGATATTAATTATTAACTAAAAACAGTGAATTATGAAAACACAAAACACAAAATTAGTATTTAGTAAAAAATCAATTACGGAGCTTTCCGAATCTCAAGTAAAAGGTGTCAACGGTGGTTGTCAATGGAGTAACTCGTCAGGTGCTACAGTAATTATTACAAAATCTATAATAGTTGTTCCTACTCAAGAACAGAATCAATTCATAACTAAGTAAGATTAAATTAGTATGAAAAAACAAGATAATAAAATGACTTTTGATAGCTATACCATTACAGAGCTTCAAAATAACGAGTTATTAAGTGTTAATGGTGGTACATCTATTACCAGAACTATAGTAGAGTTAACAAAACATTTAACATGTGGAGGTGGAGAAGATACCTGTGTAACAAGAAAATAATAACAATTATAAAGTATGAAAAATCAAAATAATGAATTAAAATTTTGTAAAAACTCACTACTAGAGCTTAATGATAATGATTTATCTCGTGTCAATGGTGGAAGTTGGGACTTACTTGTAGACTATATTAATGGTAAGTTAGAAGCTATTACTTATCCTAATTAGTATTAAGGCTAGTTTTAATAACAGATATAAATTATGAAAACAATAAATGATAAAACGGAATTGTCTTTAATAAAACACTCTATAACAGAATTAAATGATACGGATATCAAAGATATACACGGAGGATCTTCAGGGTTTTTAGAAAGTATCATTAGAGCTGCAACTTATGGAACCTGGATAGATTTTTCATAATAAATAGACGCAGAAGACTTAAATACTAAAAGAGAGTAAAGCATTATTAATTACCCTACTAGTAGAGTTGCTTAACTATGTGAAGACTTATAAACGAATAAATAGAATTGACATGATGGCATTGAAAACATTTTAAATAGTATTCGATTTTTCAATAAGTATGAATTAGAAAGTAAATTAATATTAAATCACAAATAATTATGAAAACACAAAACAGTAAGCTAAGGCTAAGTAAGAACTCACTTGTAGAGTTAAATGATAAAGACCTATCTAGGGTTCATGGAGGTAGTTGGACATTAATAGTAGATTATTTCAATGATAAATTGCAAACAATTACTAAAGATAATTACGATCAAAATTAACTTAATATAAATCAAACATTATGAAAACACAAAAAGCAAAATTAGTATTTAGTAAAAAATCAATCACAGAACTTACAGACTCTCAAACAAAAGGGGTTAATGGCGGATGTCAATGGAGCAATTCATCTGGTGCTACAGTAACAATAATTAAGATCTCTGTAATAAAAGTACCAACGCAACAAGAGGATGAATTAGTGCTTTTTAGAGGCTAAATAATTATGAAAATGCAAAAATTAACGGTTATAGTTTAAAAGACTCTGTTATAGAATTAAACGACGTTAATGGTGGTGTAACAACGCTTACTACAATAGCTACATTAACTTATGTCTGTGGGCGTAGTATTGTCTTAAATGGCATATGACGCAGACCATGTAATTGGAGGGGTTATTGCTAGTTTTTTTATAGAAGTAATTAAATAATAGTAATTAAATTTTAAACATTATGAAAACACAAAAATTGAACGGGTTACAGTTTAGTAAAGGAACAGTTGTAGAGTTAAATTCAAGCCAATTAAATGATGTTAATGGTGGTGGAACAACACTTACTACCATATCTACATCAACTTATGGCTGTGGTGCCGTAGCAGCATCTGTAGCATTATCACAAATGGCTTATGACGCAGGACACGCTGTTGGAGGTGCTATTAGCAGGCTTTTAAAATAAAAGTAATTACACAAGAATAATTAAATTTTAAACATTATGAAAACACAAAAATTAAACGGGTTACAATTTAGTAAAGGAACAGTTGTAGAGTTAAATTCAAATCAATTAAATGAAGTGAATGGTGGTGGTACAACGTTAACGACTATTGCTACTTCAACGTTTGCTTGCGGTGCTGTAGCAGTATCAGTAACATTATCAAAAATGGCTTATGATGCAGGACATGCTGTTGGCGGAGCTATTACAAGAGCTTTAGATTAAGAAAAACACTAACAATTAAATTTAAAACATTATGAAAACACAAAACACAAAATTAGTATTTAAAAAACAAAACGTAACAGAACTTAATGACAATCAGTTAACTGATGTAAACGGAGGGTCTTCTCCTGGATGTTATTTTGTATCCGTTTTAGCAGTAACTTTTGTATTGGGAGTTGTAGCTGGAGCTGCAGATGAGGTAACTAAGCCAAATCCAAAGTAATAATAATAAAAAGAGGTGTAATTATAATTGCACCTCTTTTTATTTATATAACCTGATTAAAAATGAAAAATAAAAGAATTGCTTTATATGTTATAGGAGCTATAATATTAGTTTATCCTATGTATAGATTTGGAGAAATTATAGGCGCTGAACTGTATCATGGTAATGTTATTGTATTTGTTGTTTTAGGGATAATCTTAGCTTATCCAGTTAATTATTTAGGAAAAAAAGTGGGTAGGGCATTAGTTATATTTTTAAAAAAAAGAAGCTTAAAAAATTAAAAAAATGATTATAGAAGCATTTATTCTTTGCTTTAACGAGGCAAAAATGATAGAACATACATTAAATTATTACTCTAGTTTCTGTGATAAGATTACAATTATCGATAATCAAAGTACCGATCATTCTATTAAAATAATTACAAATAAATTTAATAACATTGAAGTTGTAGAGCTGGATACAGATGGCGAATACCGTGAAGATGTTCAAATATATGTACGTAATAATTGCTGGAAGGAAAGTAAATCTGATTATGTAATTGTGTGCGATATGGATGAGTTTCTATATCATGAAAATTTAAGAGAAGCCCTAGCGTTGTTATATAAGAATAACATTGCGGTACCTGTTGTTAATGGGTTTAATATGATGAGTTCCATTTTTCCTGATAATTACAATACATTATTAACAGAGCAAATTAAAGAGGGATTTAGAGATAGAACTTTTGATAAAAGCATTATTTTTAACCCTAAATTAGTTTCTAATATGAACTTTGGACCAGGGTCTCATTATTGTAACCCAGAGTTAAATAAAGATAAAACAATAGATGTTTTGATTGAATTTAAACTGTTACATTATAAATATTTAGGGAAAGAGTATTTGTATAAAAAACATCAAGAATATTCTGACAGAATGAGCGATATTAATAAAAAACATAAGTTTGGTTATGAGTATGACCAAGGAAAAAAGCATATAGATACAGTTTTTGAAACAAGGCAAAAATATTTGTATCAAGTCCTGAATTAAAATTTTAATCATTCAAAAAAACATCAAAAAAAATGGTTTTCAAAAGCAATTGTAACTTAAACATTGTTTGATAGCTATTGTTTTTTGTAATTCTTCCAAAAGAATCGAATTCTGAATAGTGATGTCTATTTACAAACCGTTCAAGTAGAAAACTAAGAATTGTATTAAATCCCGCAGATTTTTATTCTTAAAATTAATGCATATCTGCTTGAATAGTGATTTAATTATGAAAAAAATTGTGCGTTTCTATGTTACGCGATTGATGCATTAAATTATACTTACTTAATGTCTGATTAAAGCCCTTCTACAATTATAATCAAGTTCGCTGTGTGCATTGAATATGTAGTGAGAATTGCTTCCTGTTACTGTTATAAGCTCTTCAAACCTTTAGAAATATTAAATAAACCCTTTAATTACTATATTATGGCTACTAATAAGTAGCCTACTAAGCTTTTATATAAAGATCATGTTGTCGTGATTTGACTTAATATAGATATAGTAAATATTAGCGAAATATAGCGTTTTGATAAGAGAATGCTACCAGAATGGTATATTCTAAAATAATAGTAATCATAATTTGACTTGGTTAATAGCTTTATAACCATAAATAGATATTGTTATACAGGTTAATTTAAACTTAAAATGTGGATTTTAGAAAAACTAAAAACTGTTCTAGATTGTTTTTATTATAACTATTGCAATCTCTACCTAAATTAATATCTTAATTTAACTTAGGTAGGATTTAGCCTATTGTATTGTTTAAAATCGATTAGCTTCTAAAGATATTATTTAGAGATTAATAAACCATAACAGCTTTACCAAAGCGATCCTTATTGTATGATTTTTCTATAAACTTTTTGAAATTCTCATCAGTATACAAACTATCAATTAATATCTCTGCTTTGTTATTATTTAATAGATTTATCCCATCATCTAAGTTTTGTTCTGTGCCTAAGCAATTACCTATAATATTAGCATTTTTGGTCATGATTTTGGCCATTAAACCAGTAATATTTTTATAAGAACTTTTAGAATTGTATTTTTCATGAGATTGATTATAGATACCGCAGGTTATATATTTAGCATTATAATTTAAATGCGAAACAAGTGTTTCTAAATAAGTGTCTGAAAAAGGGTCTAATATAGCATCAAATAAAAGAGTTTCTGGTAAATCATTATTTTGAAAGCTAAAGACTTCTTTTAAAAATGGAAAAGCGGTTTTAATAGCCTCTATTTTTTCTCCAGAAAATGATAAGCCATAGATATTACAGTTCTTTTCTTTCAAGAAGCTTAAAAGAAATAGAGACGTATTAGAGCTAATAGAGGTTATAAGTACATTAGCACCTTCTTTAATAGCTGCCTTTTCAATCATAGCATTCGCTGTCTGTGTACCAATACTCATCCCTCCAGCAGTTTCTTTAGAGATATTATCTGGTATTTTTTTTATTTTCTTATAATGCATTATTTCTAGTTCTTTACTAGAGTGATTTGAGGGAATGCCTGGTACGACACCTTCTTCAACAAAAGGAAATGTACAATCCCCAATAACTCTATCTCCTATTTCAATACCTTTTACATCTTTCCCTTTTTTAATCACTTTACCACAGAAGTCTGATCCTATGGCATAATAGCTATCAAAATCTTTTTGACTTAGCATATTCCAAGCATTTTGAATAATACCTAAATCTCTATAGTTTAAAGAAAACGCTTCCTTTTTAATTAGAACTAGTTTTGCGTTAGTTTCATCATTTTCATCAAACTCAGTATCAGGAATATGAATTAAAGCTAAAGGAATATTGCTTTCATCAATTTTAATATAACATTTATCACTTTCTTCAGTTTTTTTGTCTATTGACGGACTTAATACGGCTAATGCTCTCATGGTTTTAAATATTTATGGTGTTAAAGGAATGTTCCAAGACTTCTATTGGGTTAAAGTTTTTCATATAATAAATAACTTCATTATGAATGTTATTTAATGCATCAAAATCACATAAATTCGCGGTTTCGAAATCGCTTAGATGGTTTTTAAATAATTGTAAGTAGTTTTGGTTGTCAATAGCAGAAGGCACATGCTTAGAAATGTTTAACGCCTCTAGTCTTAAAGCAACATCTTCTCTGTCGTAGCTCCTAGTACCAATAGTAATCGTAGGTATTTTATTAAGTATAGGATAATGATACATCCCAGAACCACATTGATGAATGGCTAAATTTACATTCGAACATATAAGGTTTAAAGGTAAAAAAGCATTAGAAAAAAAATGATTTTCAAATGTTTTATTTATTGGTACAGCATTAGTTGAAAATACGGCATAACCTTTGTTTAATAAAATATCAATGAATTTAGAGGTCTCAGATTCATTAATTAATCCTGTTGTAATTAATACTTTTTTTCGATTTTTATTTACTTTTAAAAAAGTATTAATAGCATTTATTAAATTATTATCTGATAGGTTGTCGTTTAAAATTAAAGGACCTGAATAGAAAAAAGAATCTTTATTTTCAATTTCATCAGGGAGTCTTTCTATTGTAGGAATACCTGGTATAATTTTGGTTTTAGAATTTAGATAATTCAATAATAAACTTTTATCTGAGTTGTCTGTAATGCTATTGCTATAACCATTTTTAAGAAAAGGTAATCGAGCGGCATTCTCTAAGGAGTGTTTGTGAGTTTTATTTCTTTTGGAATGGTTTAGTGTTCTGAAGAAACCAGTACGATGAATAGAAATCCTAGGGACTCCTTTTTTTTCTGCGATTAAAGGAGCGGTAAAACAACAATCTTCAATGATAACTTCTGGGTTTGCCATATTGAAGGCTTGTTCTGTCATTTTTAAAAAGGCTTCAGCAGCAGCAGCATTTATTTTTTTTACACCATTATCGTTAGTTACACTATAGTCTAATGGTAAAATGCTAATATTTTTTTTGTTAAAGCTTTTGTGAAGATGTTTGGGCAATAAAAAATGATTTTTTAAACCTTCAATTCTTTGAAAATGTTGCTGATTAAGAACAAACAGAGGAATTTGATGAGATAAACCACCACCTAACATTGGTATTGTTAATAAATTAATACTCATACTTTTTCTGTTTTAATATTACCTTTTGCCTTTTTCTGCGTATGCATTTGCTTACTATAATATTTAAATAACATATCGTAAACCACCATTTCATGTACACGTTGTTTTGCTAAGAAAATACGATTACATACCATATGTAAATAGCTTAATATGGTATTTTCTAAACCTCCAGGTAAAATATTCTGTTCGGATAGTGTTTTTAATTGGGATACTACAGTTTTGTTTTTAGTAGAGCGTTCTGTTAAAATATCCCATAGTGGCATATACATGTCTGCAGCCCTTTCTTTGTCTAGAAAAGATTCTATAGCAGCCATATTTTCACTGTACAATTCATTAACTTGCTTGTTAAGCGCACCTGTTTTGTTAAATTCTTTTCCAAAACCTGTTTTTGCAATATTTAATAATTGCATTTTTTGTTTAACATCTAATCCAAAATCATTAAGTAAATGATCCATAGATAGTAATGAAAATAGCCAACGGACACGTTCCCCAGCATCACCTTCAATCATATTTGCGAATTTGACGGTACACTCGCTATCATTATAGTATAAAGTTTCGGTTGCATCTATAGATTCAAAACCATAACGTTGTAATTCTCTTAAATAGGTATCTGTTTGTGTTTTCCAAATTAACAGGTTGTTTTCGAAAGGTTGAATGTGTTTTTTTATAGTCAAGACACATTCAGAGAATTTAGTTTTATCATTTAAATGAATTCTAAAACGTAAGTGATGTCCATCTTTATCTGCATAGCGAATAAAGAACCATTTATCGATGAGGTTATTAGCTTCTAGTTCGTCAACTATTGGCTTAATGGCTCGGTTTAATAATTTTTCACCAACACGCTCTCCACAATAAAATTTATAATATAGCCATTCATCACCTGTAGAATAAGATGCTTTTTGTAAGGTGCTTTTCTGTGTTTCTATTGTTTGAATTTGTTGTTGGCTTGATGGTTTTGGTAAGTTTTTATAGGAGGGAAGCACAAATTCATTACAGTAAGCTCCAGTTATGGTATCTTCTTTAAAAAGAAATTCTTTAAGTTGTATAAAATGTTCTCCTTTTAGCATAAAGAAGAATGTTGTGCAGCTTAAGGTACTCTCAAAATTAATAACAACTTCATTATCTCCTTGAGTAAACGAAACTACGTTTGGAATGTTTCTTTCTTTTTGAAAAGCTCTTATCGCCTCAATAGCATTTTCTTCTTTATTCGCTAAAATTGTTTTTATCGTATTATGGTCTAGTGTCCAAGTTGCACGAGATAACACAATGTCTTTATAGCTTACTCTTGGCAAATAACTGAACTCGTTTTGTAAACTTCCCCAGCTAAAATTTAATCCAGATTGCTCTTGATCTTGTAAATCACATAAAAAATGATAAATAGGTAAGGCATTAGCACTATAATTATGTGCATTACCTAAACGTGGAATAATTTCTTTATTTAGTCGTTTAGAGCGTAAAATAACTTTACCTCTTTTTACAGAAACATATAAATCTGAAACCTCTAATTGATGTGCTTTGTCTAATGAAGAGTTTCCTAAGTATGGAATTTCATAATCACGTTGAAATTTTCTATATAATATATTACCTGTTCTCGCCTGTGGTAAATGAATAATCTCGGCAAGAATTTTATTGGGATATAAGCCCTTTTCATGTGTATGAATGTCGTTGCATAGGGTTTCAATAGATTCATCCAGATGCGCAAAGCGACCTATTAAACCATTAGCAGATGGGCCCCAAATAGATTTTAAATGTATTTTTTCTTCTCCATTTTCATGAAAGACATTGAAGAAAGTTGAAAAACTATCTGGATATAAGGTTTCATTTTCTTTAAACTGATTAATATCCTCATCAGTAAAACTAATTTCGGAGATACCAGTTTGTAGCGCATTTAATGCTTTTTTAAATAAAAACTCAGCTTTTTTATTCCAACTTATTTGCCTTGTTGTAGCATAATTACCTCGTATTGCTAGTTTATCTATCAATGGGGTTTTTGCTCCCGATCCGCGACCATAACCAATACCTAAATCGGGGTCTAAAACATTAATTAAAGGCTGTTCGTATTCTTCGTAACGTTCCTGGAATTTCTTTTTAAAGTCATCTAAAGTGGGATTATCTCTTTTATTTTGTAGTTTATTTAAAACAGTAATAGCACTTCTTAATTTTTTAATTGTAGTATAACTAAGTGTAGATGAGGTTAAATCTTTGTAGCTATCTACTTGAAACAATTTTGTAATATCGGCTTCTTGAATTTTATCTTCAATTTGTTGGTGTATCTCTCGATATTTTTCGGGGCTATTAAAAACGGCTGTATCTATAGCGTTTATTTTGTTTTTAAGCGATTGTAATAATTCTTTTACAACATTTGCTTCATAGAAATTAAAACGGTCTTCATTTAAAATCAATAATAAATTTTCTAAATAGTCATCGCCAGTTAATGTAAATTCTAGTTCGTTTATAAAAAATTGACTATCAATAACTTGATCTATGAAATTTCTAGCGTCCTCAACACTAATATTGTCATCTGTAATTGGTTTTATTAAATCATTTATAGTTGCTCCACCTCGTGCAATAGTAATTGCTTTTTCTAGATATTCATTGATGTCTACTTCAGATATTTTATGACAGCGTGTTCTCTCTTTAAAGTAATACTCCACAAATCTATATTTATCCATAACCTTGTACATCGAGTTATTAGGATAGTATTTTAAAACATCCCTAATTTCTTTATGTTTGGTTATCTCTGGAAGGATTTCGCCTAAAAAATACATGTCGAATTTGGTTGTGCGTTTTAGTTTTGCGTTATCGATTTCAATATGTGTCTCTTTTGCCAGATTAATGGTACTTACAGAGGCCCAAAGACCGAAAGGGGTGCAACGGTTTGCTAATCTTGAAGTGTATTTATATAAAGATCCTTTTAAATTTTTAAGCTCGTCTTCTGTTTGAAACCCTTCACCATTTTCCCACATTTCTAGTGCTTTAAAAATATTAGGGGATCCAATAAACAAGGCTTCCCTATGTTTAGGGACTTTAAATATTTCTTGAATTTCTTTCCAAGTAATATCAATTTTTTTAATGCTTAATGGTGTTCTAACAACCGCTTTGTTTGCAAATGAATGGTTTTTCATAATTTAAGGGTTTTTTTAGTTATACGTTTAAATTTTTCCACATTTTGTTATAATAGCCTTCCTTAGATAAAAGTTCTTGATGCGTTCCTGTTTCAACAACTTCCCCTTTTTTAAGTGCAATTATTTTGTCTGCTTTAATTATAGACTGTAATTTGTGGGCAATTATTATTATTGTTTTTCCTTGTGATGCTAAAGCATCGATAAGATCTTTAATGACCAATTCAGATTCTGAGTCTAGAGCAGAAGTGGCTTCGTCTAGAATTAATATTTCAGGCTCTTTATAAAGTGCTCTAGCAAACGCTATGCGTTGTCTTTCACCTCCTGAAAGATTGGCTCCGAATTCACCAAGATAGGTTTCGAAACCATTAGGTAATGATTCTATAAACTCATACGCACCTACTTGTTTACAAACTTTGATAATTTTTTCCATATTCGGTTTGTATTCTCCTATAGCAATATTTGAAATGATGGAACCATCAAATAATTCTACATTTTGGGGAACTGTTGTTACTAGGCTATTAATACTCTCTTTGGTGATGTATTTTAAATCGTAATCCCCGATTAAAATTTTACCTTCTGTAGGCTGATAAACACTTTGTATAAGCGAAGCAATAGTACTCTTTCCGCTTCCACTTTCGCCTACCAAGGCTGTAAATTTTCCTCTTGGGATATTTAAGCTAATATTTTTAAATATATCTCTACCTAATTCGTAATGGAAACGTACATTATCAAATTGAATATCTCCAAACGAGTGCTCAGAAATTGAGATATTGGCTTCGTTAGCCTCCGTTTCTAAATCCATGATTCCAAATAACCGGTCTGCTGCAATCATAGCATTTTGAATGGATTTATTAGTGCCAATTAATTGCGAGGCTGGCCCCGTGAAATACCCTATAATAGAGTAAAAAGAAAATAATTCTCCAGGGGTTATTTCTCCATCAATAACGTAATAGGTTCCTGCCCAAAGTAGTATTACAGTAAAAATTCTAGAAATAAATCCTGTTGAGGTACTGGAAAAAATGTTATTAAGACCAGATTGATATACCGTTTTTAGTAGATCTATAAATTTTAATTCGGTTTTATTTTTTGAAAACTCTTCTAAGGATAAGCGTTTAACGGTTCCAATGTTTTTTATAGACTCTACCAATTGAGATTCAAGTAATGCATTTTTTTCCATAACTTGACGCTCTACCTTTTTATTTAAATTGTTTACTATATAATAAATTATAATATACAATGGAATAATTAGCGTTATTATCGCAGCCAGTTTCCAGTAGTATGTATACATAAAAACAAATGAAAAAATAACGATAAATACATTTACGATTATGCTTAAGGCCGTTTCATTAATAAGTAGTCTTATTTTTACAGCATCTCCTATTCGTGACATGATTTCACCAATTCTCATTGTGTCAAAGAATTTTTGTGGCATAGAAAAGAGGTGTTTATAATAGCCTAAAATAAGTCTAGAATCTATTTGCTGGCTGGTTTTTAACATAAAGACATCCTTTAAAGCACCAAAGATAAATTGAAGAATAATGCACGCTATAACTATAATGCTCATTAGGTTAAGTAGGCTCTTATTGCCGCTAACAAGTACAAAATCTGTTATTTTTTCTATGTATATGGATACCGAAAACCCTAATAAGGTATAGATGATAGAGCCTATAAGCGCTTGAACCAATATGTGTTTATGAGGATTTAGAAGAAAAGCCATCCGCTTTAAATTTGAGAATTTCTCATTACGCTCTTTAAAAATATCTTCATCCGGAATTAAAATTAACATATAGCCCGTAAATATTTTTTTGAAGGCTTCTATTGTTTTCTTTTCTAATTTACCCGTTGCAGGATCCATAACTTTTACATAGTCTTTAGTTACTTTGTAAATAACCATATAATGTGGAAACTCATGTTCTTCGAGTTTAATCATTACATGCGCAATGGCTGGTAATGGAATGTCTTCTAAACTTTCAATAGAGGCTTTAACTCCTTTTGCAATAAAGTCTAATTTTGTTGCGGCCTCACGAAGCCCTAAAAGGGATGTTCCTTTTTGACTAGTATTCGCATACTGGCGAATTCTAGCAATAGGGAGGCTTAATTTATAATGTTCTGATATAGATGCTAAACAAGCTGCACCACAGTCGGTAAAATCGTGTTGTTTTATTTCTATTTTACTCATTGTCGTTGTTGTAAGGGTTAAACCAATCGTCTATGCTATCAAATAGCAATTGGAAAAGGCTTCTTTTAGTTAAGAAAAAGCGACTAGTAACCGTCATTCCTTTTTTTAGAGTTCCAGTTGCACCGTTACTAAGTGATAACTTTTTTTCTTTTAATGAGCTTCTAACTTTAAAAATGGAAGCATTGTTATAGGTAACAATATCCTTTCCAACCTCTGTTATCTTTCCGCTAGCAAATCCCCATTGATTTGAATTATAGGAATCTACTTGGTATTTTGCTGCAATACCTTCTTTAATATAACCTATATCTGTTGGTGAAATGTAAGATTCTATAATAAGGTTTTTATTAGGTGAGATATTAGCCAAGTTGCTTCCGGTATTAACAATACTTCCAGTATTAAACCCTTGTACATTTATAAGTTCTCCATCTATAGGAGCAAGTAAAACATACATATTCTTTTCTTCTGCCAATTGTTTTTGGTTAGAATTCAAATTATCTAAAGATTGGTTGTAATCGACCAATTCATTTTGCCACGATAGTTGTGTTTGCTTTACAGTTATTACTTTATTGTCCTTGGCTTTATTTAATTTAAATAAAGCTTCGTCATATTCAACTTTTGCAATAACATCTTTATTAAATAGTTGCTTGGCAATATTAAAATCTTCGTTTGCTCTTTTTATTTCTGTATCAATATTTTGTAACTCCTGTTGATAACGGATTCTTTCTTTTCTGTACTTACTTGTTTCGAGTTTGGAAAAGCGCCCTTTAAGTAAATGTTCTAGATCAATGATGAAGTTTTCAGCATCTTGTTTTTGAGTAATCAATAATTTATCTTTTTCGTCTAGAATTTTTTGATCAATAATTAATAACGTATCGCCTTTATAGACCGCTGCGTTCTCAGAAAGGTTAAAGTAAGTGATGCGACCTCTAGAAGGTGCAGAAAGTGTTACTGGATTCTCTTCAGATGTTATGATTCCTCTACTGGTAGTATATATGTCTACATATATAAATGGAAGTGCTATAAATGTACCCAACAAAGCAATGAATATAAGCCAAAAAATAAGATTACTTTTTTTACTATGTTTTGCAATATGATATTCTACTGTATTATGGAGTATGTCTTCAGGAAAGATATTATTTTCTTCCATAATTCAATCGTTTTAAATATTTAATGTTTATTAGCGTTTTAGATTGAACCTTTTCAACGAAATAATCGTATAGTATTAAATATGTCATTTGCTTGAGTTTTGATTCAAAGCAAAGTATTATTAAGTATAAAAACAAGGGATTACAGCTTGTTTTTATAAAATAAAGCTGTTATAAGTTGTCTTAAGTGTTTGTTTATAAGCAAGTAATATGTTTGTTCTTAAAAATGTCAAATTGAATAAAAAATACTTGTGATTGATTATATTTGTAATGTGATTTTATTATGAAAGAAAAGAAAAAGATTCCATTAAAGCGGAAATTACTTCATAAATATCGTTTAGTGATATTGAATGAAGACACTTTTGAAGAACGTATATCGTTTAAACTAACAAGGTTAAATGTATTTGTTTTAATTAGCATATCCTCCATATTGTTAATTACTTTTACAACGCTATTAATTGCTTTTACACCTTTAAGAGAATACATACCAGGGTATTCATCTACAGCGTTGAAAAAACAAGCTGTAGAACTTAACTATAAAACCGATTCTCTTCAGCAAGTTATTCGGTTAAATGAACAATATTATGGGTCTATTAAAAAGGTGTTGAAAGGCGAAGTGAGCACTGTTGCGTTTAATAGAGATTCTATTATTTCTGCAGCCAGTATTGATATTAATGAGGTTGATTTAGACCCGATAAAAGAAGATTCAATATTAAGAGAAAAAGTAAATAAAGAAGATAAATATAATTTGTTTGAGACAGCAAAATCTAAAGCTAATTTTGTTCTTTTTCCTCCTGTAAATGGAACGATTAGTGCCGCTTATAATGTTAAAGAAAAACATTATGCCGTAGATGTTGTTGTTGCAGAAAATACACCAGTTAAAGCTGCTGCAGATGGCACCGTTATTTTTGCTGAATGGACCACTGAAACAGGTTTTGTTATTATAATAGAACATAGTTACGGTTTAATTTCGGTATATAAACACAATGCTTCATTAACAAAATCACAAGGAGATTTAGTTAAATCAGGAGAAGTTATTGCTACTGCTGGTAATACGGGAGAGTTAACAACAGGACCGCATTTACATTTTGAATTATGGAGTGATGGTTATCCTGTGAATCCAACTAATTTTATAGATTTTAAATAAAAAAATGATATCATTAAAATCTGCATTAGCAAAACCCTTTGCAAAACGCATTAATAAAACGATTCAAAAATGGGCAAATGCTCCAATTGAAACACAAGAAAGAGTATTTCGAAAGTTAATAGAAGAAGCGAAATTTACAGCGTTTGGTAAAGCGCATAATTTTGAAACTATTAGATCTTATGAAGATTATGCTAAACATGTCCCTATTAGAGATTATGAAGGGTTAAGGAGTTATGTAGATAGAGTTGTTTCTGGAGAAGCAGATGTGTTATGGAAAGGAAAGCCGTTGTATTTTGCAAAAACATCCGGGACTACTTCTGGAGCAAAATATATTCCTATTACTAAAGAAAGTATGCCAAGTCACATTAATGCCGCTAGAAATGCGATTTTAATGTATATTAATGAAACAGGAAACACAAAATTTGTCGATGGAAAAATGATCTTCCTGCAAGGGAACCCAACTTTAAAGAAAGAAAATGGGGTGCAATTAGGACGATTATCAGGTATTGTGGCGCATTATGTGCCGAAATACCTTCAAAAAAATAGAATGCCTTCTTGGGAAACCAATTGTATTGAAGATTGGGAGACAAAAGTCGATGCTGTTGTATCAGAAACCCTTCCTGAAAATATGACTGTGATTTCTGGGATCCCATCATGGGTACAAATGTACTTTGAAAGGCTTCAGCAAAAAACAGGAAAAAAAGTAGGAGACATATTTAAAAATTTTAATTTGTTTATTTATGGTGGGGTTAATTATGAACCATATCGTGCTAAGTTTGAAAATTTAATAGGACGTAAAGTCGATAGTATAGAGCTTTATCCTGCTAGTGAAGGTTTTTTTGCCTTTCAAGATAAGCAAGGCGAAAAGGGGATGTTGTTACAATTAAACTCAGGAATGTTTTATGAATTTGTTACTGCCGATACTTTTTTTAATGAAAATCCAGAACGTATAACAATAGGTGATGTTCAGGTTGGAATTAATTACGTCATGATAATTTCTACCAACGCGGGACTTTGGGCATATAATATTGGTGATACAATTCAGTTTACAAGTATAAAGCCATATCGCATTATTGTCTCAGGACGAATTAAGCATTTTATTTCTGCTTTTGGAGAACATGTTATAGGGAAAGAAGTGGAATATGCTTTAGAAGAAGCTTTAAAAGGGACAGCAGTTAGAATAAATGAATTTACAGTAGCCCCACAAATAACGCCAGAATCAGGTCTGCCTTATCACGAATGGTTTATAGAATTTGAGAATGCACCAGATGATATTGCAGCTTTGGAATTAAAAATTGATAAAGCTTTACAAAAACAAAATAGTTATTATTTAGACTTAATAGAAGGTAAAATTTTACAAACATTAAAGGTTTCTAAGGTTAAAAAGAAAGGGTTTCAGAATTATATGAAATCTATTGGAAAACTTGGCGGACAGAATAAAATCCCTCGACTTTCTAATGATAGAAAGATAGCAGATGCTTTACAAGACGGAATTATTCATAAATAATAGTATCTTTACGCGTTAAATATAAAATATGAGTCAAACAGCACATCATGAAAGATCGAGAGCTCAAGAGAGTTCGAATGCAATAGAGAGAATGTACATCACTATGCGTCATTTGTTTAATCGTGGTTTTTATAAGCCTATGGGAATTTCAGGGGAAACTCTACGCGAAGCTCTTTTAGTTTTAAGGCCAGAAATTTATGGGTCTATAGCTGAAGAAAAAGCCGAATTAGAGGGGCTTTTATATGTAATTGATAGATTACCTGCGGGAATTGAAGAATGTCGTTTTATAAACTTAACTAGTGATGAAGGGTATGCTAATTCACATTTTGAAGTTATAATACCACCTAAAAGGAGACGTAATTGTTATCGTATAGACGAAGAACAAATGAATATCGAAATTACGCGTGGCCGTTCTGAGATTTATGATATTTTAACACATTTAACTTTTCTTTTTATAGAGTCTCATAAAATTAGTAAACGTGTCGTTATTAACGATGAAGGGCATACAACTCGAGATTGGTTGAAATTGGAAAAAGCTGTTTTATCTAAAAAGAAACTAACACAAAAAGAACGAGAAGTTGCCATTACGCATACTGCGAATATTTTAGGAAGAACTTTTCAAGAATTGTCGGCAGTGTATTCTACGTTTTCGACCAAGGCATCACCAGAACGTTTGCTGCATATTGTGTATTGGTTAGGTAAATTAGCGATAGATGAGGTGGTTTACAATAATAAGCGAACGGTTACCTTTAGTCCAGTATTGCGAGAGCGATTAGGGCACCATATTCATGGTGAAATTTGGGCGAATACTATAAAAGAAACATTAAAAAAGCATCATTTATTAGAACGTCCAATTCATATTATTAGCGCCAATTTACATAGTGTAATGAATACGCTATATGCACCATTAGCATTAAAAAGCTTAGTCTCTAAGAAAGATGTATTCGATGTTTATGAAGATTTAAGCAATAGCGAAAATGAAACCTTACGTAACAAAGTAACACATAAAGCGTTACAGCAAGGTATGATATACATAAAAGATAGCTCAGGTACAAATATCGATGTTCAGATTTTCGATACAGAGAAATTGAATCTAAGCGAACTGGGATTAGAGTTAAATACGCAAAAAGAGACTTTAGTAAAACCTGTTATTTTTGTAATGGATTATGCTTTTGGAGAGCAGGCTTATGAGACTATAGACGAGTTATTAAAGCCGTATTTAGATAAGTCTGAAGTGACGCATTTAAATATAGAGTCTATTTCCATAATGGGAAAAGCGGGTATTTTAGAAGGCGGTAAAGGCGATATAATGATCCCTTCTGCGCATATTTTTGAAGGTACAGCAGGAAATTACCCATTTAAGAACGAATTGAGTAAATCGGATTTAGAAGGGCAAGGTGTTGAGGTCTTTGAAGGTTCTATGGTTTCTGTTTTAGGAACCTCTTTACAGAATAAAGATATTTTGAAGTTCTTTTTTAACTCAACATGGAATGTTATTGGGTTAGAAATGGAAGGTGCACACTATCAAAAAGCAATACAGGCAGCTTCCAAAGTAAGAGGAAGTATCAATCCAAATGTAAAGGTGAGATACGCTTATTACGCTAGTGATAATCCTTTGGAAACAGGAGGAACATTAGCATCAGGTGGTTTAGGTACTTCTGGGGTTAGGCCAACATACCTAATAACAAGAAAAATATTACAACAGATATTTAATAAAACTATTTAATCATAATTATGAGCAAAGAATTGCCATCAAACAGAAACACAGGAGAAGAAATTGATCTAATTGTATTTTTTAATTTAATAGGAAATGTGTTTACAAGATTTTTTAATTTTTTAGGCACAATCTTTAAGACTATTTTTTCTATATTTATTTATGCTATCAAGGCATTTATAATCAATTGGAAGCTCATAATAAGTGTTGTACTCGTTACAGGAATGTTAGGCTTTTTTTTAGAGCAAAAAAAGCAAAAAATTTATAGCTCAGAGATGCTAGTAAAGCCTTATTTCGATTCTAAATACCAATTAGTTTCTAATATTAATTATTATAATGCTTTAATTAATAATAAAAATTACAAGGCTTTAGAAGATATCTTTAACTTTCAAGAGACTAAAGTTGATGTAAAGGAAATTAAAGCATTTATAATAGAACCTGGGCCAGAAACTGAAAATAATAAAATATTAAGTTATCAAAATTTTCTAAGAACTATAGATAGTTCTGGAGTACAAAGCATTTCTTTTGATGATTACATAGCAAATAGAAATATTTATTCTGGAGATTTATTTTTAATAACAGCAGAATCCTATAAAAAAGATATTTTTAAAAATCTAGAGAATGGAATTAATTCAGCCTTTACTAATAGTTTTTCTGAGAGAAAGAAAAAGAAAGAAAATGAATTATACATATTAGAAAAAAGAAACATTGAAGAAAATTTAAAGGAAGTAGATTCTTTGCAGCGCATATATATTGATGTTTTACAGCAGGAAACGAAAAGTCAAAGTAAGGGTCTTAGGCTGTCAGCAACATTCCCTTTACAGCAAGAAAAAGCAGAAACTAAAGAATACGAATTGCTAGAAAAAGAAATAAAATTGAGGGAACAAATGAGAACATTAGAAGAGAAAGCTATTTCTAAAGATGTTTTTGTAGATGTTATTTCTAGTTTTCAAAATGTAGGTAACGAGCGTATTAAGTTGTTAGAGAGATATTCTTTAGTGTTCCCTGCGATCTCTTTTATAATGTTATGTTTATTTTTTGCAATGAAAAAAATTATAGTATATGTGAAAAATTATGAGAATTAAAAGCATATTAATTACTGGAGGCGCTGGATTTATAGGTTCAAACTTTATATCTTTTTTTTTAAAAGAAAATAAAGATGTAGCCATTGTGAATATAGATAAATTAACGTATGCCGGAAATTTAGCTAATTTGAATGAAATAGAAGATTATAATAATTATACTTTTATTGAAGGTGATATTTGTGATCGAGAACTAATAGAAGAACTTTTTAAAAAGTACTGTTTTCAAGGAATCATTCATTTTGCTGCAGAATCTCATGTAGACAATTCTATAACTAATCCTGGAGCTTTTGTAAACACTAATATTTTAGGAACATTTAATCTGTTAGAAGTTGCAAAGAAATATTGGTTAGATAGTTTTAATAAGGTAAAAGAAGGGTTTCAAAATAGTAGATTTCATCATATTTCAACAGACGAGGTATATGGTACACTTGGATCGCATGGTTTATTTACAGAGAAAACACCCTATGCGCCAAATAGCCCATATAGCGCATCAAAGGCTTCTTCTGATTTTATGGTTAGGAGTTATTTTCATACCTATGGAATGAATGTTGTGACTACTAGTTGCTCTAATAATTACGGGCCAAAGCAACATGATGAAAAGTTAATACCAACAATCATTAGAAGCGCATTATCTGGTGAGCAAATCCCTATTTATGGGGATGGAAAAAATATAAGAGATTGGTTATATGTTTTAGATCATTGTAAAGCAATAGATCTCGTTTTTAAAAAAGGTAAAGCGGGAGAAACATATAATGTAGGAGGTCGTAATGAGAAAAATAATTTATTTATCGTAGATAAAATATGTAGTATTTTAGATGAAATAAAACCAACAGATAGTTCTTATAAAAACCTAATTACATTCGTGCCAGATAGACTAGGCCATGATTTTAGATATGCGATAGATGCTTCTAAAATAGAAAATGATTTAGGATGGAGAGCCGATGAAAATTTTGAATCAGGTATAAAGAAAACAATCAATTGGTACTTAAAGAAGTATGTTTAATATAAAATGAAAGGTATAATCTTAGCAGGCGGATCAGGTACACGGTTACATCCTTTAACATTGGCTGTGAGTAAGCAATTAATGCCTATTTACGATAAACCGATGATCTATTATCCTTTATCTACTCTAATGTGTTCAGGAATAAAGGATATACTTATAATATCTACACCATCAGATCTTCCTCTTTTTAAAGCCTTGTTGGGGGATGGAAAAAAATTTGGTTGTAATTTTCAATATGAAGTACAAGAAGCTCCTAATGGTCTTGCTGAGGCTTTTATTATTGGAGAAGAGTTTATTGGTGACGATAAAGTAGCACTAATATTGGGCGATAATATTTTTTATGGAACGGGTTTAGAAGTGTTACTGCAAGCGAATAATAACCCTAATGGAGGGATTATTTATGCTTACCACGTTCTTGATCCAGAACGTTATGGTGTTGTTGAATTTGATGATGAGGGTAAAGCAATATCTATTGAAGAGAAACCATTAAAACCTAAATCAAATTATGCTGTACCTGGCATTTATTTTTATGATAATGATGTTATAGATATCGCTAAAAACATAAAACCAAGTTGTAGAGGTGAATTAGAGATTACAGATGTTAATAAAGCATATTTAAAGCGAAAAAAATTAAAAGTAAGTGTTCTTGATAAAGGCACTGCATGGTTGGATACAGGGACATTTAATTCGTTAATGCAAGCTTCTCAATTTGTTCAAGTAATAGAGGAGCGGCAAGGGCTTAAAATAGGTGCGATAGAGGAAGTTGCTTACAGAATGGGCTATATAGATAAAAGACAGTTAAACAAACTTATAGAGCCACTAATTAAGAGTGGTTATGGGAAACATTTACTTAGCATTTTAGATAAATAAAACTTTTATAAACAGAATGAAAGTTATCCAAACTAAACTTAGAGGTTGTCTTGTTTTAGAACCAAGGATTTTTAAGGATTCAAGAGGGTCTTTTTTTGAGAGTTTTAATAATAAGATTTTCAATGAGGTAACTAAAACGAATACCATTTTTATTCAAGACAATGAATCTTATTCTAAGAAAGGGGTTTTAAGAGGGCTACATTATCAGAAAGGCGAATTCGCTCAAGCAAAATTGGTACGTGTTATTAAAGGGAATGTTCTTGATGTTGCTGTAGATATTAGAAAGGGATCTATAACTTTCGGACAATATTTTTCAGTAGAGTTGAGTGGAGAAAATAAAAAACAATTATTCATGCCAAGAGGATTTGCTCATGGTTTTATTGTATTAAGTAAAACTGCTATTTTCTCTTATAAATGTGATAATTATTATAATAAAGAATCTGAAGCTGGTATTATATATAATGATTCAGATTTAAATATCGATTGGCAATTATCAAAAGAGGAATTTTTAGTTTCTGAAAAAGATATAATCCTTCCAACATTTAAAAATGCTACTTTACCATGATGACTAATGTTTTAGTAACCGGGGGGAAAGGACAATTATCTCAAACTATTAAGGGATTATTCAATGAGAATAAAGATAATATACAATTTACTTTTATAAGTAAAGAAGAACTAGATATTACAGATCAAATAGCTATAACTAAATATTTCTCAAAAAACAGTTTCGATTATTGTGTAAATTGTGCAGCTTATACAAACGTTGAAAAAGCAGAAGACTTATCAAATATAGCATTTCAAGTAAATGCAGAAGCAGTAAAATATATAGCAAGAGCGTGTAAAAAAGAAAAGATCACATTGATACATATTTCTACAGATTATGTTTTTGATGGAACAAAGCAAACACCATATTTTGAAACAGATAAAACAAATCCAATAAATGAATATGGTAAATCAAAGTTAAAAGGAGAACAATATATTTCTGAAATATTGAAAGAACATTTCATAATAAGAACGTCTTGGTTGTTTTCTTCATATGGAAAGAACTTCGTTAAAACCATAGTTAATAAAATAAATGAAAACGCTGATTTAAAAGTTACTATTGCAGAAACAGGAACACCTACTAGTTGCATAGATTTAGCTAAAGTTATTTATAATATAATAAAACTAAAAAATATACCTTATGCAACCTATAATTATAGTAATGAAGGAGAAGCTACTTGGTATGATTTTGCAAGAGAAATAGCAACTAACTTTAAGGGGTATGATTTAAATAAATTATCACAAGTACCTTTTTTTAAAACAAAAGCGACTCGTCCTAAATATAGTGTTTTATCAAAAGACAAGTTTTTAAAAAACACTAATACTATAAATAATCATTGGAAAAAAGCACTAGAAGAGGTAATTAAAACATTAAAAAATGAATAATAATATAGCTATAATAGGATTGGGTTATGTAGGCTTACCGTTAGCTGTTGCCTTTTCAAAAAAGAAATTTAATATTATAGGATTTGATATTAATAAATCAAGGATAAAAGAACTTAAAAGGAATAAAGACCACACTTTAGAAGTGTCGTCAAGAGAATTAGAAGCTTCAAAAACATTACAATTCACCAGTTTTGTTGAAGATTTAAAACAAGCAAACATATATATAGTAACAGTTCCAACACCAATTACAAAGCATAAATCACCAGACTTAACACCAATAATTAAGGCAAGTGAAACAATAGCTAAAGTTTTAAAAAAAGGAGATATTGTAATATATGAGTCTACTGTTTACCCAGGATGCACTGAAGAGGTTTGTGCGCCTATATTAGCTAAAAATAGTGGACTTAAGTTTAATAAAGATTTTTTCTGTGGATATTCACCAGAGCGCATTAATCCGGGAGACAAAAAGCATACTATTACTAATATTATTAAAGTAACTTCAGGGAGTACTAAGGAAATAGCTACAAAAGTTGATGATTTGTATAAATCAATTATTACAGCAGGAACACATAAAACATCATCAATAAGAGTTGCAGAAGCAGCTAAAGTTATAGAAAACACGCAACGTGATTTAAATATTGCATTTATAAATGAGCTTGCTATTATTTTTGATAAACTTGAAATAGATACAACAGAAGTGTTAGCTGCTGCTGGAACTAAATGGAATTTTTTACCATTTACTCCAGGATTAGTTGGAGGACATTGTATAGGTGTTGACCCTTACTATCTTACACACAAAGCTGAATCTGTTGGTTATCATCCAGAAGTAATATTGGCTGGAAGGAGAATAAACTCAAGTATGGGTATGTTTGTAGCTAATAAATTAGTTAAACTGTTTGCAAATAATGGAAATGAAATAAAGGGAGCTAATGTCTTAATATTAGGGATTACATTTAAAGAAAACTGCCCAGATATTAGAAATACAGGAGTCATTAATGTTATTGATGAGTTAAAAGAATTTGGAATGCAAGTAGATGTTTATGATTCTTTTGCAGACGAAATAGAAGTTAAGAAAGAATATAATATTGATTTAATTCAAGAAATATCTAAAGACTATAAAGCTGTTATTTTAGCTGTAAAGCATGATAGATTTAATAGATTGGATTGGGAAAAATTAGTAACTAAAAACACTGTGGTATTCGATTTAAAAGGTTTTTTACCTGAAAATATAGTAACTGCAAGGCTTTAAAATGTAAGAAAGTTTCCTATAGATAAATTTCTAATGGTAAAACGCCAATTAAAAACACACTTTAATCGGTTAATCGTAAGTTTATTTTATATAAAAGAAAAAAATCTGTTTAAAAATACTACTTTTGCAGTCGCAAAAAGGCATTATAATAACCAAATGTTTAGCCTCAATAATTAATGAAAAAAAACCTTATAATTTTCGGAACTAGACCAGAAGCGATTAAAATGGCTCCATTGGTTAAAGAATTTATTAAGAATAAAGACAAATTTGAAACTAAGGTCTGTATAACAGCTCAGCATAGAGAAATGTTAGATCAAGTGTTATCTTTTTTTGAAATCAAACCAGATTTCGATTTAGATTTAATGAAACCAAATCAAAATCTATACACCTTAACAGCAGACATTATAATAAACCTAAAACCTATTTTAGAAGAGTTTAAACCAGATTATGTATATGTTCATGGTGATACAACTACAACTATGGCAGCTAGTATAGCGTCATTTTATTCTGGAGCAAAAGTATGTCATGTAGAAGCTGGTTTAAGAACGTTTAACAAACGATCTCCATTTCCTGAAGAGGTAAATAGAAGCATAGCTGGAAGTATTTCAGATTATCATTTTGCACCTACAACGACTTCTAAGCAAAACTTGCTAAACGAAAATATTTCTGAAAGTAATATTCTTGTTACAGGTAATACAGTTATTGACGCATTAGATTTTAGTTCTAGTAAAGTCACTTCTTCTGAATACTCAGATAATGAGGTTAATGATTTGAAAAATATAGTTGATAGTTCAAGAAAACTAATATTGGTAACTGGTCATAGACGTGAAAATCATGGACAAGGTTTTATTAATATTTGTAGTGCATTAAAGGAAATTGCAGAAAAAAATGATGATATTCAAATAATATATCCTGTTCATTTAAATCCAAATGTTCAAAAACCTGTATACGAGCTTTTAGCAAATATTGAAAATGTAAAACTGATAACCCCATTATCTTATCCTGCATTTGTTTGGTTAATGAATAAATCACACATAATTATTACAGATAGTGGTGGTGTTCAAGAAGAAGCACCAAGTTTAGGGAAGCCAGTTTTAGTAATGCGCGATACAACCGAAAGACCTGAAGCAGTTGAAGCGGGAACTGTACTTTTGGTAGGAACAGATACGCAGAAAATAGTAAACGAAACAAATGATTTATTAAACAACGAAGCAGCCTATTTAAAAATGAGCAAGTTGCATAACCCTTATGGTGATGGTACAGCTTGTAGTAAAATAGTAAATTTCATATCTAATTTATAAACATGAGTAATAAACCAAGTGTTGTAATGGTTGGCTTAGGCTATATTGGTCTGCCAACTGCAGCTTTAATAGCAAGTAAAAATATTAAAGTTACAGGAGTAGATATACATCAACACGTAGTAGATACAATTAACAAAGGAGAAATACATATTGTAGAACCAGATTTAGATGGTTTAGTCCACCATGTAGTAAAAGAAAAGTATTTAACAGCAAGCACTACGCCTGTTGAAGCAGATGTTTACTTAATAGCGGTTCCAACACCTTTTAAAGATGATCATGAACCAGATATTTCTTATGTAGAATCTGCTACCCGTGCTATTTTACCAACATTAAAAGAAGGGGCTTTAGTAATTATAGAATCTACGAGTCCAGTTGGTACAACAGAAAAAATGGAAAAGGTTATTTTTTCAGAAAGACCAGAATTGAAAGGGAAAATATTTATGGCTTATTGTCCTGAACGTGTTTTACCTGGAAATGTTATTCATGAGTTAGAACATAATGATAGAGCGATTGGAGGGATTAACGAAGAATCAACAGAAAGAGCTGTACTATTTTATAAGCATTTTGTAAAAGGAGAATTACATAAAACTAATTCTAAAACTGCAGAAATGTGTAAACTAGTAGAAAACTCTTCTAGAGATGTGCAAATTGCATTTGCTAATGAGTTATCTATGATATGTGATGAGGCAGGAATTAATGTTTGGGAGCTAATAGAACTAGCGAATAAACACCCTAGAGTAAATGTTTTGCAGCCAGGAACAGGTGTAGGCGGTCATTGCATTGCTGTAGATCCATGGTTTATCGTTAGCGAATTTCCGGAACAGACGAAAATAATTCGAGCAGCAAGAGAAATCAATAATTACAAAACGGAATGGGTTATTGAAAAAATTAAAAACACAGCATTACAGTTTGAGTTAGATAATAATAAAAAGCCAAAAATCGCAGCAATGGGATTAGCTTTTAAACCAAACATTGACGACCTAAGAGAATCACCTGCTTTAAATGTTGTAATGACTTTGATTAATCAAAATTTAAACATATTAGCTGTTGAACCTAATATTGAATCCCATAAAACGCTAGAAATACAAAAGTCAAATGATGCCATTGAAGCTTCAGATATTATTGTATATTTAGTGGCTCATAACGAATTTAAAGCATTAGAATCTAGTAAGTTTACATTAGACTTTTGTAACGTTACAAATCAATAAATTAAATAAAAATGAAGAACATTTTATTAGCATTGTTATTTATAGCAGTTTTATCTTGTAAAGATGAGATGAAAAAAGAAACAGTTACGCTTGATGAAACTAAAATAACAGAAAAAGTAGCAGTTACTTATCCTAATTTAGAAGGAGTCCCAACTCAACTTAATTATATTTTTGAAAACGGTTTTGAATTTACAGATGATATCAAAGTAAATTATATAACCTTAAATTCAAAAGGAGGTGATAATTATCAATTAATATATGTTTTAGATTCAGAATCTAACTTAGAGCGTATTGAAACATTAAAGGTATCGGCAGTTTTTTATGCAGAAAACCCTAAGTCATTTAATGATAAGTTATACCAAGATCGTAAATCAAGACAAATAGCAACGGTATGTAAAGTTATGATGTTAGATAATAAACCTGTTATTTCGCAAGAATTTAATTTGTTACCTAAAAAACATAAACAGGTTAAGTTTTACTTTTATTCTAATAGTGGAGTAGAGAATGATAAAATATTAACAATAAGAAATATCAATTTGCTACAATAAAATTTATTGTCAATGATTTTTTCAACCTCACTTTTCCTACTCTTTTTTGTAGTTGTATTCCTAATATATTGGTTCCTATTAGGGCAAATAAAAAATGAAGATAAGAAACTAAAAGCAAGAATTATATTCTTGCTTTTAGCGTCTTATTACTTTTATATGTCTTGGAACCCTATATTTATTCTATTAATACTGTTTTCTACAATAGTAGATTACTTTGCAGGAAAAAAAATACACAATAGCGAATCACAAAAGCAAAAAAAGTTTTTTTTAGTGATGAGCTTAGTAACCAATTTGGGCTTTCTAGCCTATTTTAAATATACCAACTTCTTTTTAGACACTATAAATAGTGTTTCTAGTCTAGTTTCAGGTACAGGAACAAATTTCTTTTTAGATATTGTATTACCAGTTGGTATTTCATTTTACACATTTCAATCAATGTGTTATACCATTGATATATATTATGGTAAAATGAAACCTAGTAAAGATTTTTTTGAGTTTGCATTATATGTTACATTCTTTCCGCAATTAGTAGCAGGACCAATTGTACGTGCAATAGATTTTATGCCACAATTAAAGGAAAATCGTGTGTTTAATAAAGTTAATTTTCAGTTAGCGACAAACTACTTTCTATTAGGGTTGTTTAAAAAAGTAGTAATTGCAGATAATATATCGCCAATTTCAGATGCTTTATTTGCTGCTCCAGAACAATTTGGAACCATTGCAACTTGGATTGGAGTAATGGCTTATAGTATCCAGATTTATTGTGATTTTTCAGGATATTCAGACATGGCTATTGGAGTTGCAGTATTATTAGGTTTTAAACTAATGGAAAACTTTAATATGCCGTATGGGTCTACTAATATAACAGAGTTTTGGAGAAAATGGCATATAAGTTTATCGTCTTGGTTAAGAGACTACTTGTTTATTCCTTTAGGAGGAAGTCGTGTATCAAAAAAAATATTTTATTATAGAAACTTAATGCTAATTTAATAAATGAAGTTAAAAATTACTGTAAACAAAATAATATTAAGTGTATTGATGCTTCTTATATTTTAACTAAAGACAACTTTGGTGTTTATACAAAAGGAAGCGTAAGAGACAAAATAGATGTTTTGCATTTTGATGCACAAGGGCACGAAATATTAGCAAAACACATTATAAAAAATTTAAATTAAAGATGTTACAAGCCATTATAAAAAAAGGAAAAGTAGTTGCAGAAGAAGTGTCTGCTCCAATCTTATCTGCAGGAGAAGTATTAATTAGTGTATCACACAGTTGTATCTCGGCAGGAACAGAATTGAAGAGTGTTGGTAATAGTGGAGAAAACCTTATAATGCGTGCTATTAAACAACCAGAAAACCTTAAAAAAGTTATTGCTATGGCAAAGTCTCAAGGTCTTTCTAGAGCGTTTTCCAAAGTACAGCAAAAAGTAAAATATGGTACGCCAACGGGTTACTCAAATTCAGGAATTGTAATAGCAATAGGTGAAGGTGTTTCAAACTTTCAAGTTGGAGATAAAGTTGCAGCAGCTGGAGCTGGGATTGCAAATCATGCAGAATTTGTAGTTGTACCACAAAACTTAGTAATGAAAGTGCCAGAAGGACTAGATTTAAAACTAGCTTCTACAGTAACTTTGGGTGGTATTGCGTTACAAGGTGTGCGTAGAGCAGATTTGAGATTAGGAGAATATGCAGTAGTTATTGGCGCAGGGATTTTAGGCCTGTTAACAGTACAATATTTAAAAAATTCTGGTGTTCGTACTATTGTAACGGATATTAATGATGATAGATTAAAAATAGCGGAAGAGCTTGGAGTTGATTTAATTATAAATCCAACTAAAGGAGATGTAGTTAAAAGTATAACAAGTTTTACTGGAGGTTTTGGAGCAGATGCTGTAATCTTTACAGCTGCAACTGGAAGTAGCGAACCATTATCTGAAGCTTTTAAAGCCTGTAAGAAAAAAGGGCGCGTTATTCTAGTTGGTGTGTCTGGAATGGAGATTAAACGAGAAGACATCTACCAGAAAGAACTAGATTTCTTAGTGTCTACTTCTTATGGTCCTGGACGATACGATAGAAGTTATGAAGATAAAGGTAACGACTATCCATACGCTTATGTGCGTTGGACTGAAAACCGAAATATGACTGAGTATCTTAAGATGCTTCATGAAGGAAAAGTAAACTTAGAACCTTTAATAAATAAAGTATATCCAATAGAGCAGGTTGAAGAAGCATATGCTTCTCTTCAAAGCCCAGAGAAACCAATTATAGTATTACTATCTTATGATACTACTAATAAAGTGCCAACAAATAGCAAAGTAGAAGTAAATACTAATTATACAAAACCAAATTCAGCTTTAAATATTGCACTAGTTGGTGCAGGAAGTTTTGCCACTGCAATGCATTTACCAAATATGCAAAAGATGAAAGACAAATATGCTTTATATGCGGTTGTTAATAGAACAGGACATAAAAGTAAAACAGTTGCTACTCATTTTGATGCTAAATACACAACTTCAGATATTAATGATGTTTTAGTAGATGATAATGTCGATTTAGTATTTGTTACCACACAACATAAAGACCACGCTTCTTTAGTATTACAATCTTTACAAGCAGGAAAACATGTTTTTGTAGAAAAGCCTTTAGCTACAACACAAGAAGACCTTGATAAAATTATTGCTTTTTATAATGACGATAGTATTAGTAAAAAACCAATGTTATTAACAGGTTTTAATAGACGCTTTAGTAAGTATGCTCAAGAAATAAAAACTCATACAGACAATCGTACAAATCCATTATATGTTAGTTATAGAATTAACGCAGGATTTAGACCAGCAACAGATGCCTTACACGAACACGGCGGTCGTGTAGTTGGTGAAGTGTGCCACTTTATCGATTTGATATCTTTTTTAACAGATTCAAGTATAGTTTCTGTTAGTGTTGAAAAACTATCGCCTAAAAATAGCCAGATTAGAGCAGACGATAATGTTTCTATTCTTTTAAAATATAAGGATGGTTCAGTAGGAAATTTACAATATTTTGCTGTTGGAAATAAAGGCTATCAAAAGGAGAATTTAGAAGTACATTATGATGAGAAAACAATCATTATGGATGACTTTACTAAACTTACAGGTTATGGGGTAAAAGTAAAAGACATTAATTCTAAAACACCAGAAAAAGGACAGTACGAAGAATTGATTTCTTTCTACGACGCTATTGCAAATAACAAATGGGCTATAGATTTTCATAGTATGGTAGAAACAACACGAGCTACATTTTTAATTCAGAATAATTAATATTCTAGATAATGAATATTAAAACTATATTATCAAAACCAATATCTGTTGTATGGTATCGCTTTAAACAATTATTAAAGCTTAAATATTACTATAAAACAAAGTTTTGGTCCAAAGTTGAAATACAATTAGCTAATAAAATTTCAAAAAGTCATATACATATTGATAAAAGCAATTTGTTTCACTGTGATTTTAAAGGTTATAAAGGAACTAGACAAGATTTAAACATCACACTTGAAAAAGCTAATCGTATCTTAGAAGGTACAATCTCTATTTTTGATGTGGATTATCAATTTAAATTTCCGCTACAATGGAATGTAGATTGGAGAGTAAATGAAACATGGGAAAACAAGTATTTTAAAGAGTATAATTTTTATAAAGCTAATAAACAGAAAGAATACGATGTTAAATTTCCATGGGAACTATCTAGACTTAGTTTCTTAATTATTGTTGCTAGAGCTTACCTTATTAGTAATGAACATAAATATATAGACTTTATTCATAACGTTTTAAAGAGTTGGAAAATTGAAAACCCTATTGGGTATGCTGTAAATTGGTATCCAATGGAAGTTGCGATGCGTAGCATAAACCTAGTGCAATTAAGAGAATTATTATTACTATCAATTAAAGCGGATAAAACAATTAATTTATTAAATGAAGTACTCTTACTTCAAGGTGTTTTTTTATGGAGAACTGTTGAGTATACAGATGTTCGCGGAAATCATTACACAGCAAATTTAACAGCACTTTTGTTGTTAGGAAATGTGTTTAAAGGTTTTTATAAAGAAGCAGAGAAATGGTATACGTACGCGTTTAATAAAACAGAAAAAGAATTCCATTTGCAATTTTTAAAAGATGGGGTTAATTTCGAAAAATCTATACCATATCACAGATTAGTAGTAGAGTTGTTTTTTACTTCATTCTTAGTAATGACGCGAAGTGAACCTAAGCTAAAACTACATCAAGAGACACTTACCATTTTTAAAAATGCAAATAGTTTTATAAAAGGAATAATAAAACCTAATTTACAAATGCCAATTATAGGTGACAATGATAGTGCATCAGTATTTCAAAGTGATAATATATCACTGAATAATCATTCGAATATACTACAGTTAGCAAGCTTGTTTCTAGAAGATAGCAATTTAAATGTTTCTAATAAAGTCTTTCATTCTTCAATAGAATTTTTTGGTATAAAAACAGTTGAAAATAGTCTTAAAGAATCTCTTCAGGTTAATTATTTTGAGGCAGGAGGCTTCATTTCAATAAAAACAAATTCCGATTATTTTATAACGGATTATGGAGAAGTCGGTATGAACGGTAGAGGTGGTCATGGACATAATGACTTGTTTAGTTTTGAATTGATGTTAGATAATCAAGATATTATTGTAGACCCTGGTTGTTATACTTATACAGGGGATTTAGAACTTAAAAGCGAAATGAAATCATCATTATATCATAATGGCTTAGTAGTCGATAATACTGAAATTGCACCTCAAATTGGAGAGTGGGGAATTAGTAATATAGCAATACCAGAAAAAATAAGTTGTAATGAACGGGAACATTCAATAATGATTTCAGGTGAGCATAATGGTTACAATAGGTTAGAGAATGCAGTAAAACATAAACGTAATTTTACAATTTTAAAGGATTTTAGTGAGATACGTTGTGAGGATGAAGTATTTTGTAATAGAGAACATGAAGTTATTAGGAGCATACATTTTGCTGAAGATGTAATATTAGAACTTGAGAACGAAAACCCTATAATAAGAGTAAAAACTAAACAATATCTCATTACATTTGATCTTGGTACAACAGTAGCTGTTGAAGATTATTATTTAAGCCGCAATTATGGCTCAAAAGTAAGATCAAAAAGAGTTGTTTTAAAAACAAATATTGCAAATAATGCGTCGTTATATTTTAACATAACAAAAACTAAATGAATAAGCTAAGTCGAGACTTGTTTTTTAATACAATCTTTTCGATATTAAACGTATTATTGAATATGTGGTTAATTAGAGAGGCTGAGTTTATGCTTAGTGCCGTAGCATTAGGTGTTTTTTTATTAATACGTCGAGTAAGTGCTACATTTACCAATTTAAGTCAATTGGGAACTTCGCAGGCAATTATTCGTTTTGTAAGTTTAAATAATGAAGATAATGAGAACAAGAAAACTTACTTTTTTATTTCTTTTTTAGGTTGGTTTGTAAGTGTTATTATTTTAATTGGGCTTTATTTATTTCTTGGAGAATATCTTGGCGATATTACTTATAAAGATAATGAAAATAGTAAAATGTATATGCTATTAACTTTTTGGTATATAGCTGTTTTGCATTTAAGTTATTTAGTACAACCCTTTTTTTTAACACAACGAAGAATAATTATTTATAATACGATAAGTACACTAAATTCTAGTGTAATCCTTATTTTAGTGTTTTTCTTTTTTTCTAAAAATCCAAATTTAGAATCTATTTTATATAATACTTTATTTATAATGTCCGCATTGCAAATAGTGTTGATGCTATATATTAGTTTTAATCTAGAATTATATAATATTCCATCTAAAAAACGCTTAAAACAAGAATTAAAGCCATTTTATACGTACAGTATCCCTCGTTCTATAATTACATTTTTAGATATGTTTTTACTTACCATTGGGTCTCTTTTAGTATCTAAGGATGAAAGAGTAATTGCTTCGTTTCTTATCGCTTTAGTACTTTCAAGAATGGTTCTGGTGGTTTTACAACCAGTTTCTAAATTATCGTCAGTAATTATTGGTAATGATAACGTTATAGAAAAGCAGATGCAAGCTATTAATTTAATGACAGGAGCTATAATTTATCTCACTTTGTTATTTGTAGTATTACTATCTACTTGGTTAGACGTTTTATTAGGTATTTGGTTAACTAACCCAGAAACTATAAATAATGTTCTATTTGCCTTTAATTTTATTGCTTTTGGTTTAGTTCCTTATGCTTTTTTTCAAGGCTTAAAAGGTATTATAGAGATTAAGTTTTTTAAACCATACAACTTGTATTCTTTAATGATAGCTGTTGCATTACATGTTATTTTATTTTTAATCTTAAAAAATTATTGCAACACATTAATATCTTTGTCAATATCTTTATCAATAGCTTTTATTTCACTTGGTATTACAACTATTGTATGGTGTAGGAAATATTTTTATAGAAATCAATATTTTAGGTTTGACATACTAATATTATTGGCCATTTTACTTTTTGTGGTTAATTATTTTGTGAATCAATATTTTAATAACTTAATTAGTTTCATTGTTTGTAGTTTCTTTTCTGTAATTATATATGCAGCAGTAATGCTTAAAGTAAAGACATTGTTTCTAAAAGAAGCAATTAATGTTTTATTAAAACGAAAGACCAAATAAAAATGAATATATTATTCTTTATCTCTCATCAACCGAATCCGAGATTTATAAAACAAATAAATTATTTGACTAAGAATAACACAGTTACTTTATTGTTTTTTAAGCGAAAAAGTTTAGCCGATTTAAATAAATCGTTAGACCATAATGTAACAGTTTATGATTTAGGTGAAATACCTAATGCATCGCAACCTGCGAAGAGAATAGGGGTTTATTTAAAGACTATTAAAAAACTAAAAAAACTTTTCAAGGGAAGCAATTTTGAAGTGCTTTTAATTAATAATATAGATGTATTATTATTGTATAAAGTAGCTAGTATATTTAAAAGGAAAAAGATTAAATTAGCGATAGAGATTTCTGATTTACGTGAATTTGTTTTTAGAGAAAGTACTTCTGCTAAGTGCATGAGAAGTTTAGAGAAAAGACTATATAATAAATATATAGATAAATTAATTGTAACTTCAAAAAAATATCATGAATATCACTTTAGTAATTTTTTTAATAAAGAGGTCTTCGTTTTGGAAAATAAATTATTATCTAAGGAAGTTCAAGTAAATACAATAATAGAAAGAGTAGAAAAAAGTAGGAAAACCACTATTGGTATCGTCGGATTACTATTAAGAAAAGATGAATATATAAAACTTTTTGAAACATATAAGAATAATGATACAGTAGATATTCATATTCATGGAAAAGGACAATATCAAAATATAATTGAAGACTATGCGTCACAATATGATAACATTACTTACTTTGGGGCATATAACGCTTTTATAGATGCTGAAAAAATTTATAAATCGTTAGATATTATTTATTTAGTTTATGATACTGATCAAGTATCTTTAAATAATAAATTAGCATTACCAAATAAATTATATGAATGCATGTATTATGGTGTACCTCTAATTTGTAGTAATGGAACTTATTTAGCAGAAATAGCTGAAAAATATAGTATAGGAGTGGCCATTAATTATAAAAATAATGGAGAAATAGAAGATGCTGTTTTAGAATTGGTAACTAATAAAATTAAAATAGATAAATCATTTAAAGATTTGCCAGAAGATGTTTACCTAGGAGATAATGATTATAAAGAATTAGAGTTTTTTTTAGAGAAATAAATGATAAAGATTTTAAATAAATATATAAATAAACATGAAAATATAGATGTTGTTTTTTTTATACTAGTTGCTACAGTATCTACATTTCCTTTAGAAAAATGGAATCCTAAATTTATTCTAGGATTATTCGTTACTCAACTTTTTCTAATTATTAAAAAGAAGCATTTTAAGTTAAGTCTAACGCCTTTTTTTTGGATGCTTATTATCTTATATAGTTTTAATTTTATTGGATTATTGTACTCTCAAAATATCGGTAAAGGGTTTACAATTATTACCCGGCAAATAAGTTTTGTTCTTTTTCCTTTATTTTATGCAAGTTATAATTTAAGTAAGGTAAAACTACTTTTGAAGTTATATTGTACTGCTATTTTGTTTTTTTTGATAGTTCTTGAAAGCTATATTTTATATCAGTTTTTTTATAAAAGTAATATCTTCCCTTTAAGTTTAGATCTATTTTTATCTTATAGGTATACAGGAACCGAGTTGACAAAGTTAATAGGAGTGCATAATGCTTATTTTGGAATGTACATCATAATGTCAAATATTTTAATAGTTGAATTTTTAAAAAAAACGAATAATGCCTTATATTTTGTGTCCCTATTAGTAGTAATAATTTTTCAGTCAATGTTTTTAATGCAAATGGTAGCAAAAACGGCTATTTTACTTAACCTTTTAATAATAATACCCTCACTAGTTTATTTATTGACATATAAAAGAAAAATTAAAACATTATTTTTTTTAATTACTGTAGTTCTTTGTTTAAGTTATTTTACAGTGGTTAAATTTGATTTACCTTTAAATAGAATAACGGATCGACTTGAAGAATTAATTAACCCAAATTTAAGCGAAAGAGAGACTAGGCTTGTTATATGGGAGCCTGCTTTGTCAGTAATTAAAGATGACGCTTTTATTGGTTTAGGTACTGGCGATGCAAATCATGTTTTACTTTCAGAATACGAAAAGAAAGGGATTAGAACAGCAACTAATGTTCATAACCAATATTTAGATTATTTATTACGTTTTGGTATAATTGGTTTAATAACTTTTTTAAGTGTTCTAGGTTATGCGTTTTACAAGTCTATTAAACAAAAGAACTATGTGTATTTTTGCTTTATAGTTTTAATTTTAGGAAGTTGCATCACAGAAAATATTTTAAGTAGACAATGGGGGATTACTTTTTTTGCAGCTTTTAATTACTTATTCTATTTAATAGCAACAAAAAGGGTAAAATGGGAATAACTTATTTATTGATATTTGTTTTATTATTTCATATTTATTTGTTTAGGAAATTAATCTTTAAATGGAATGTTTTCGGAGTGTTTTTTATCACTACTCTGATTTTTTCTATTACAGGAATATTATTATTTCCATTTATCAAACCATTTGTAGAGAGAGTTTTTGGTTCTTTTAACATATCATTAATTACTGAATTTCAAATTGTTAAAACACAATTTATTGCTGTCTTAGGATTAATGATAAGCCTCTATTCCTATTCATTCGTTTTGGCAATTTTCTATGGTAAAATAAAAATAATTGATCATTTAAGGTTTAAAAAACCGATTATAGACAATTTAAGTAGGTCAAATTATTATTTCCTTCTTATATGTGTATCCATTTCTCTTTTTATTTATATTTTATTAAAGCGAAATGTTTTTATTGATGGTATTTTTTATGGCTTTCTAGATAGAAATCATAATGTTTTATTAAACTCTAGGAGAAGTATTACATCGAGTTACTGGTATGTAATAGTTACTTATAATGTATTACCTTTTTTAACGATTATTGCATTATACGTTTCAATTAATAGTAAGAATTTGTTAAATAAATTTATCTTTTGGAATTTATTATTTTTCTCAATTATTTTAATCTTATTATTATTTCAAAAACGCCCTTTAATTTTATTTCTACTTATTATTTCAATTTCTACTTTCATTTTCAAGAAAGGATATAACCTTAAAAAAAATAAAAGAATTAAAAGCAAGAAAGAAATTAGAAAAAGAATTATATCAATAGGTTTTTGTCTGTTTTTAATATTAATAATTCTTTATTATTCATCAACAAATTATCAATTTCAAAGTGTTTTCCAAGGAGTTAAAAAACTTACAGAAATATCATTAGTAAGAATTTTTGGGAGATTATCTCTTCCTTCTTTTTTTTATGTTAATTATTTTCCAAATGTTGAAAATCATTATGGTATACGTAATATAGGCACTTTAAGTAAAGTATTTGGTAATCAGACTTATTTAGATGGACGTATACTTTTTGATTATTTTTCTAAAAAAAGAAGAGGAGGATCTTTAGCAATTTCTTCAATTATAGATTTTTACGGTGCATTTGGTTATTATGGTCTTGTTTTTGGGACAATATTCCTCGGTTCTTTTTTGGGGATGCTAGATGTTTTTTTAGATAGATTAGAGAAAAATGTTGTTAATATTGTTTTTATAATATTTTGTTTTGTTTTTGCTTATTATTTATCTCAAGCTAGTTTTGCTAGATCATTTTTAGGTTACGGTTTTTTATTCTTTGCCTTATCTTGGATTTATTTGCAAAGGCGAATGAAAATAAAATTTAGATAATGAAACTTATTGAAAATAAAATAATTTCTTTTTTTGTAATAAGTTTATTTGTTAGTGATTTCATAACAAGTTTTTTTTATAAATTATCAATATCTACTTTTTATAGATATGCTGGTGTTTTTAAATTGATTTTTGAAATTATTATGGTTATTGTTATAGTAACTAATTTTAAGAAATTAACTAATCATTATAAGATTTTATTTATTATAATTATTTTGTTGATAGTTAATCAAGTCTTTATATCTTCAGTACTGTATGATTTAAAATATCATGTTTTTAAAGGGAATATATATTTTTTAAATAGATATTTATATATATGTTTCTTTATACTATTTATAAATAGCATAAAAATTCCAAAGAGCTCCTTTATAAAAGGATATAATTATATGGAATTAATATTGTTTTTTAACTGTGTTATAATTGGTATTGGAGTGTTATTTGAAGTAAATGTTTTTAAATCTTATGAAAATACTTCAAGGTTTGGATATGCAGGATTATTTTCTAAGCCATCAGAAGCAGGGTTTATTTATTGTACAGCAATTATTTATAATTATTACAAATGGATATATAAAAAAGACAAAGTTCATCTTATTAAAACATGTATATTTATTTTAACTACTTTGTTTATTGGGCAAAAAAAGATGTTTTTATTTATAACTTTGCTAATATCTACTCACTTATTATTTCAAGTTAAATATAAAGTTTTTTTTAGAATAGCAATACCATTAATGGTATTGCTAGTTATTATTTTTATCAAAAAAATAAGTTTTTTTTTGATAACTAACTCTTTGTTTTGGTCTGAAATTTATAGTAAATATGGGTTGTTATCAACGATTACATCAGGAAGAAGTGATCTCGTTAATAAAGCATTAATACATATAAAAACAAATTGGAATATTATAAATTATATGTATGGAGGTATAGATTTTAATTTGTATAAAGTAGAATTTGAAGTCTTTGATTTATATCTTTTTTTAGGATTTTTTGGAATATTATTCTATATATACATAATCAAATACCATTTTTTGAAATATTCAGATTATTTAAAGAAAAGGCTTATAATTATTTTATTTTTAACAAGTTTTTTTGGGGGAGGGTTATTGTTAAGCGTGACTGCAACAGTGCTTTTTTATATTGTAATTAATAAGGTTATGCCCTTAAATAAGAATGTATAGTTTAAATAGCTATCTTTGCAAATTAGTACAAAGCATTATTTTTTTATGAAACAAATTCTACAATCCTTTAAAACGGGTAATACTGAGTTAGTAGATGTTCCCGCTCCAAAAATTAAAAAAGGACAAATACTAATACAAACTACAAGGAGCTTAGTGTCTTTAGGGACTGAACGTATGTTAGTTGAGTTCGGTAAGGCATCACTTATTCAAAAAGCCAGACAACAACCAGATAAGGTTAAAATGGTTTTAGACAAGATTAAAGCAGAAGGTTTATTGCCTACTTTAGAAACTGTTTTTAATAAATTAGAGCAACCATTACCATTAGGTTATTGTAATGTAGGAAAAGTGATTGCTGTTGGAGAAGGAGTCTCAGGTTTTAAAATAGGAGATAGAGTAGCGTCTAACGGACAGCATGGAGAATTTGTTTGCATACCACAAAACTTAGTAGCACATGTACCAGATAATATAACAGATGAAGAAGCTGTGTTTACTGTAATTGGAGCCATAGGATTACAGGGAGTTCGCTTAGTGAAACCAACAATTGGCGAAACTATTGTTGTTGTTGGTTTAGGTTTAATAGGGTTATTAACAGCTGAAATACTTATAAGCAATGGTTGTAAAGTGATAGGATATGATTTAGATGATACTAAAGTTGAAATAGCAAAATCTAAAGGTGTTAATGCTTTTAACCCATTAAAAGGGAATGAAGCTGTAAAGTTTGTGTTAGAAAACACAAATAATAATGGTGCAGATGGTGTAATTATTACTGCGTCAGCAAAAACAAATGATATTATTTCTCAAGCAGCTAATATGTCTAGACAACGAGGGAGAATTGTCTTAGTTGGTGTTGTTGGACTAAATATATCACGAGCAGATTTTTATGAAAAAGAATTAAGTTTTCAGGTATCGTGTTCATATGGACCAGGAAGATATGATGATGATTATGAACAAAAAGGTATCGATTATCCCCTAGCTTTTGTTCGTTGGACAGAAAAGAGGAATTTTGAGACTGTTTTGCAACTGATAGAGACAGGTAAGTTAAGAGTTAAGGAATTAGTCTCAGAAATTATTCCATTAGAGGAATACCATAAAATATATGGGAATATTGGGCAATCTAAATCTATTGCTTCTATAATTAAATATCAAGAGGATAATGAACCAGAATATAGTATTGTTATAAATAAAAAACAATTACAAGCCAATAAAGGAATTATAGGCTTAATTGGAGCTGGTAATTTTACAAAAATGACTTTATTGCCAGCTTTAAAAGGAACGAATGCTCAAGTTAAACATATAGTTTCTTCAGGAGGAGTTAATGGAACCGCTTTAGCTCAAAAATACAATATAGCGCAAAGTACGACAGATTATGATTTAGTTCTAGATGATAAAGATGTGAATTTAGTTATGATCACAACTAGGCATAATTTACATGCTAATATGGTGATAAAAGCTTTAAATAGGGATAAGCATGTGTTTATAGAAAAACCCTTGGCATTAAACCTTGTTGAACTTCAAAAGATAGAAGAAGCATACCAAAACAGTAAGGGAACATTAATGATTGGTTTTAATCGTCGTTTTTCTCCACATACCCAAAAAATAAAATCAATAGTAGGAAATACTCCTATGAATGTTATTGCAACGATGAATGCAGGAGCAATTCCTCCTAATGTCTGGATTCATGATATGGCAGTTGGTGGCGGTAGAATTATTGGAGAAGCTTGTCATTATTTAGATTTAATAGTTTACTTAACTGGAAGTAAAATCAAAGCTGTTTGTATGAATGCCTTAGGAGGAAATCCAGAAGAAAATACAGATAATGCGTCTATTCTTGTTAAATTAAATAATGGATCAACAGGGGTAATTAACTACTTTGCAAATGGGGCGAAATCATATTCAAAAGAAAGATTAGAAGTTTATTCCCAAGAAAGAACTTTAATAATGGATAATTTTATTAAGACCACTGGTTATGGTACAAAAGGCTTTTCTAAGTTAAAGACAAAGCTAGATAAAGGACATAAAAATCAATTTAAAACTATTTTAAATGAGCTTAAAAAAGGGAGTGTAGAATTAATTCCATACGACGAATTGATCAATGTTACTAAAGCTAGCTTTGCTGCAATAGAAAGTATTAAAAAAGGAGAGTGGGTTGAGTTAAGTTAATCTTTAATAATTTAAAATGTTTTTATGATTCAAAAAATGAAATTAATTTTCAATCTATTTAAAAATATGGGATTGCGATATGTTTTATTTAGAATCTATTATGTTATTTCAACAAAATTAGGCTGGCAAAAAAAAGCATTCCCTACTAATCCTGAGTTTAAAAAAATTATTACTCTAGAAGAGTGGAAAAGTAATATGCCTTCATTTTTTTTCTACGGAAAAAACATACATAATCTTCCAAAAAAAAAAGACGAAAAGCTAAAAACAACATTTGATGATATTATAAAGGGACGATTCACATTTTTCAGCAAACTGCAATATGACTTGGGAAAGGATTATGATTGGGTAACTAATCCATCTACAAATTACAAGTATGATATATCAAAACATTGGAGTGAAATTCAAGATATTTCAATAGAAGCAGGGGATATAAAATTTGTTTGGGAGAAAGCGAGATTTTCTTTTTTATACGATATTATTCGTTATGATTATCATTTTGAAGAGAATCAATCACAATTGGTTTTTTGTGAAATAGAAGATTTTATAGATAAGAACCCTATAAATCAAGGGCCAAATTACAAGTGTAGTCAAGAAACAAGTTTACGTTTGTTAAACTGGACATTTGCATTGTATTATTATAAAGATTCAAAGGATTTAAATGAAGCTTTGTTTTTGAAAATAATTAACTCAATTTATTGGCAATTAGATCACATATACAAAAATATTCATTTTTCTAGAATTGCAGTAAGAAACAACCACGCTATTACAGAGACCCTTACTTTATATCTTTCTGCTAAATTATTTCCGTTTATTTCTGAAACAAAAAAATGGAGTATTAAAGGGAAGGCATGGTTTGAAAAAGAGATAGAATACCAAATTTATAAAGATGGTACATTCCTTCAATTTTCTATGAATTACCATCGTGTAGTTACACAATTATTAACATGGGCATTACAGCTTTCAAAATTAAATAATGAGAGGTTTAAACCTGTTGTTTACGATAGAGCAGAAAGAACATTAGATTTTTTAGACACCTGTTTAGATCCAATTTCAGGAAAACTTCCTAACTATGGATCTAATGATGGAGCATTGTTTTTTAAGTTTACAAGTGATGATTTTAGGAATTATAAATCTCAATTAAACGATTTAAGATTAGCGCTGGTAAATAAAACTTATGCTAAAAGTGAAAGCGCATTTTGGTATGGCTTAAATTGTGGGGAAGTAATTGATTATGTTCTACCAAAAAAAGAAAATAGTTTTAAAGTTGGTGGTTATTATATTATACAAGATAAATATGTTAAAACGTTTATAAGATGCGGAGGTTATAAAGACAGGCCCTTTCAGTCGGATAATCTGCATATTGATATTTGGATAGATGGTAAAAATATGCTAAGAGACTCAGGTTCCTATAAATATAACACAGAAAAACAATTTTTAAACTATTTTAACGGATGCGAAGGCCATAATACAGTTAGTGTTTCAGGTGAAAATCAAATGTTAAAAGGCGATCGTTTTATTTGGTACAATTGGGTTAAAGAAGTAAAAGCAAAATTGATAAATAAAGATGGGCTTTTTGAGTTTTATGGTAGAATAAAAGGGTTTAAAAATTTAGGTAATAATATTTATCATGAAAGAAGCATTTTTAAGCAAGCTGATGAAAATTTATGGGAGATTAATGATATCCTAAAAAATGTTAATGATAGGACGATATACCAATATTGGCATATTAACCCAGAGTTTCAAGATGTTATTACTATAGAGACTTTTAATGCAGACAATGTTAAATTAGAACCTTTAATAGAAGAAAAATGGTTTTCTGGTTATTATGGTGTAAAAGAAAAGTCTATAAGGCTTACTTTTGCAACCGATAAAAGTAGTTTTAAGACTATAATTAAAATAGATATATAATATATGCGCATTCTTTTAATTCATCATGCATTTTTAGAAAAAAATGATGGTGGAGGATCTCGTTTTAATGAAATGACTCAGGTTTGGGCAAACCAAGGATATGAAGTAAGTGTTTTGGGTGGCATGGTGCACTATGCAACTGGAAAGAAAAATGAACGCTATAAAGGGAGGTATTTTCACACAGATAAGCAGTTTTATAAGGGGGTAGATGTTTATAGATGTCACGTGTCTGAAAGCTATAATGTTAATTTTATAGGAAGATTGTGGGCTTATTTTTCGTTTGTATTCTCAAGCATTTATGCAGGTTTATTTAAAGTTAAAGGCAAGCATGATATTATAGTAGTAACCTCACCACCTCTTTTTGTAGGTATCACAGCTTATGTTTTATCTGTATTAAAACGCACACCTTTTATTTTTGAAATTAGAGATTTATGGCCGGAATCAGCAATAGATACCGGCGTTTTACAAAATAAAATGGTTATTAAATTTGCTTTTTGGTTTGAATGTTTTATTTATAAAAGAGCGAAGCTCATCAATGTGTTGACTCCTGCATTTAGAGATACTTTAATAGAAAAGAAAAACGTTCCTGAAAGTAAAATTATATTCATACCTAATGCTGCGGACTTTACTTTAGCAGAAGGTATTCAAAATAAATTCGACGCAAATAAGTTTAAAGCAAAATTAAATTTACAAGACAAATTTGTTATCACTTATGTTGGCGCCCATGGTGTTGCAAACCATTTAATTCAGATAATTAATGCTGCTGAACTGTTATCTGATACTAATGTTGTATTCCAATTAATTGGTTCTGGAATGGAAAAAAGAATGCTTCAGCAAGAAGTTTTAAAAAGAAAATTAGAAAATGTTATTTTTAGAGACCCCGTTTCAAAAACAGAGGTATTTAAATATATTTTAGCTTCAGATATGGGGGCTTCTGTGTTAAAAAAGGTCGATACTTTCAAAACTATTTACTCTAATAAGACTTTTGATTATATGTCTTGTAAAAAACCAATATTATTAGCTATTGAAGGAGTGTCTAAACAATTAATAGAAGACGCTAAATGTGGCATTTGTGTTGAGCCAGAAAACGCTAAAGATATTGCCAATAAAATAAAAGATTATATTGCCAATTTGAATGATTATAAATCCTTTGGAGAAAGTGGATATAACTACGCTAAGGATCATTTTGAAAGAAAATATTTAGCTTTAAAGTACCTTGATAGTATAATAAAAGTATCAAATAAATAATATGTATATATCTTTTATAAAACCATCTTTAGATTTTCTTTCTGCATTAATAATTTTATTAATCGTATCTCCAATTCTTATTATTCTTATTGTTTTATTATTTGTTAGCAATAATGGCAAACCTTTTTTTACACAAACAAGAGGCGGAAGAAATAATAAAATATTTAGTGTCATCAAGTTTAAAACAATGAATGACAAAAAAGATGCTAACGGTGAATTGTTGCCAGATCATTCAAGACTAACTAAAATAGGGGGCTTTGTGAGAAGTAAATCTTTAGACGAGCTACCTCAATTATTAAACGTTTTAAAAGGGGAAATGAGTTTAGTTGGGCCAAGACCTTTTATGGCTGAGTATTTAGAAATATATACAGACTACCAAAAAAGACGACACGAAGTAAAGCCGGGAATTACAGGTTGGGCACAAGTAAATGGCAGAAATAGTATAAGTTGGCAACAAAAATTTGAGTTAGATATATGGTATGTTGATAGACAGTGCTTTTCTCTAGATATTAAAATACTTTTTTTAACTTTGCTAAAAATTGTAAAACCTACTGATGTTAACCAAGCAGGAGAAGCGACTGCGGTTAAATTTAATGGTAAAAATTAGAGAATATGGAATTTATAACTGATGTAAGACTAAGAACAGATAACCCTCTAGAAGCTGCAAAAGTAGTAAAAAAGGCATTGACGAAACATAAGGTGATTAAAGTTATTCCAGAATGGTATTTGGGTGATTTAAGAGCTTTTTATGATGTTTTTGTAGATAATTTAGGAGATCCAATAAATATTGGAGAAGATTTTACTAAAGGAGGTAAGCAAACACAAGAGAAGTGGTTGGAAATTAGATACGATGCTGATATTCCAGATTTAGCTGCTTATAGACATAGTAAAAATGCACAACCATTACATACAGACGAGTCTTATATCTCTAACCCAGCAGATGTAATGATGTTTTATGGTATAAATAAAGCTATAAAAGGTGGAGCAACTACTTTTATTGATAGTACTGTATTAATAAAGTATATGGAAGAAAATGCTCCAGATTTATTACAACGTTTAAAAACAACAGACGTTAGATATAAGAAAGCAGAAGAAGAGCGGACGGAAAAAATAATTGATGTTAAAGCTAATGGCCAAGTACATTTTAACTATAACTACTATTGTATAGATAAAGAGGAGACAGAAGAAAATAAAAGGTTAAACAAAGAGTTTTTCGATTTTCTTCAAAACTTTGTAGCTCATTCACATATGGTTGAAAAGGTAATATTAAACCCTGGTGAAGCTGTACTTTGGTGGGATGAATTAATATTACATGGTCGTACATCATACGAAGCAGAAAAGACAAATGATAGATTTATTTGGAAAACTGGATTAAAGTGGAAGAACTAGAAAACACTTTAAATCTAAGTCATATTACTTTAGGGACTATGCGGTTTTTTGATAAATCTTTAACAACTAAAGAGGTGACAAATTTAATTGAAGAAGCTTTTTCTATAGGTATAGATACTCATCATTCTTCTGTTGAATATAGTTCTTATGATTTATATAATAGGTCTTTAAAACAGTCCAATTGCGGAAATAAACTTAAACATATTGTTAAACTTTCTGCACCTCACTTTGATGACAATGTCTTTTCATCGAAATTATTAGAAGAGAGAGTAGATAAAGAATTAAAAGCCTTAGACATTGAAAGAATAGATGTTTTACAATGGTTATTAAGATCTAAACCAATTAATGACAAAGATAGATTGCTTACGCTCTTTAAATTTAAAGATGAAATAGAAGAGGTTTTACAAAGACTTAAGCAAAAAGGGAAAGTAAAGTCTGTATTTAGTTTTCCATATTCAGTAGCTTTTGGGGAAGCAGTTGAAGAGTTAAGTGAAATTGATGGTATTATATCTTATTTAAATAAAGTAGAGCAAGAGTATTCAAAATTTGCTATAAAAAAACCTTTTATAGCAATACGACCTTTCTTTGCAGGGAAATTATTAAAAGGTTCAGGCGATATTAAAACGAGTATTAATAGTTGCTTAAATTATATTAAAACTAATAAAACAGTTATAACTACAATTATAGGTGTTAATTCAATAGAACAATTAGAGGCTTTTAAAAACTAAAATAACGCGTATGTTTTTATATGGTGCAGGGGGGCATGCAGGAGTTATTATAGACATCATTTTGTCTTCAACAGAATATAAAATTGATGGTGTTTATGACGATTTTATATCTGAAAAAACTATGCATAACATTCCTGTACTTAATTGCATTTCAATAGAGAATTCAATTAAAGATATTGTTATTAGCATTGGAAATAACAAAACAAGAAAAAAAGTAGCTCGATCATTAATAGCAAATTTTATAACTGTAATTCACTTTAAAGCAGTAGTTTCTGAATTAAATGTTTTTATAGGAAAAGGTTCAGTAATTATGGCAAATGCAGTAATAAATCCTAATTCGAAAATTGGTAGTCATTGTATAATAAATACAGCAGCAGTTGTGGAACACGATTGTAAAATTGAAGATTATGTGCATATTTCTCCTAATGTAGCGTTAGCTGGAAATGTAATGGTAGGAGAAGGGACACATATTGGTTTAGGAGCAAATGTAATACCAGGAGTGAAAATAGGGAAATGGTGTATTATTGGAGCGGGCTCTACTGTAATTAATGATGTTCCTGACTTTTCAGTAGTTGTAGGTTCTCCCGCAAAATTTATTAAAATAAACGAATAATAAATTACATATTTTAAAGTGTTAAGTCCAAATCAAAAAATAAGAAAACGATATTTTGATCTTCTTTTAGCAATATTACTGCTTTTTTTTGTTTGGTGGGTTATTCTTTTGTTGGGAATTATAAGTTTTGTAGACACCAAAAAATCAGGTGTAATTACTCAAAATAGAATAGGTTTTAAAGGTTTACCTTTTAAAATTTATAAAATTAGAACAATGATATCGTTTGATGAGAAAAATGAAACAACTATTACGAGAAGAAAGGATAAGAGGATAACCAAATTTGGTCGATTTATTAGAAGATATAAGTTAGATGAATTACCACAAATTATAAATGTAATTATTGGTAATATGAGTTTTGTCGGACCAAGACCAGATGTTGAAGGTTACGCAAATAAATTAAAAGGAGAGGATAGGATAATATTAACAATAAAACCTGGTATAACAGGACCAGCATCAATTTATTTTAAATATGAAGAGGATTTATTGGAAAACCAAAAAGACCCGAAATTCTATAATGATACTGTTATTTGGCCTAAAAAAATCGAAATTAATAAAGCATATATAAAAAATTATTCATTAATTAATGATATAATATATATATGTAAAACAGTAATTTAAAGTAATTTATGAATCCAAAAATATGGCTTTCCTCACCTCATATGGGAGGAGCTGAACAAGAATATGTTAAAGAAGCTTTTGATACTAATTGGGTAGCCCCTTTAGGGCCAAATGTAAATGGTTTTGAAAAAGATATTGAAAATTACCTCAGTGAAAATACTTATGTAGCATGCTTATCCTCAGGAACAGCTGCAATTCATTTAGCATTAGTCCAATTAGGAGTTGGACTAAAGGATGAAGTTTTGTGCCAATCTTTTACTTTTTCAGCTACTGCAAATCCTATAATCTATCAAGGCGCAACACCTATTTTTGTGGATAGCGAATTGGATACATGGAATATGTGTCCAGAATTTTTAGAAACTGCAATTATAGATAGAATTAATAAAGGAAAAATGCCTAAAGCTATAATCGTAGTTCATTTATATGGGATGCCTGCTAAAATGGATGAACTAATGCGTGTAGCAAAAAAATATAGTATCCCAATAATTGAAGATGCAGCAGAAGCTTTAGGTTCATGTTATAAAGGGCGAAAATGCAGTACGTTTGGAGAGTATTCTATCCTATCTTTTAATGGAAATAAAATTATTACAACATCAGGAGGAGGAGCTATGGTTTGTAATACAGAAGAAAAAAAGAGAAATACAATATTTTTAGCAACTCAAGCAAGGGATCAAGCCCCTCATTATGAGCATACAAAAATTGGATATAATTACCGTATGAGTAATATTAGCGCAGGGATTGGTCGTGGGCAAATGGAAGTTTTGGATAAACACATAGACTTAAGGAGGGCTATTAATGGTTTTTATAAAAGGTTATTTAAAAATGTACAAGGCGTAACTGTAATGAGTGAACCAAATTCAGATTATCATTCAAACTATTGGTTAAGTTGTGTTATTTTAGATGAAACGGCTAAGCTTAATGTAGATGCATTAAGGTTAGAAATGGAAAGAGAAAATATAGAAACAAGACCTTTATGGAAACCGATGCATCTGCAACCTGTTTTTAAAAATAGTCCTTATTATGGAAAAGGTGTTTCTGAAAAATTATTTAAAACAGGACTATGTTTGCCAAGCGGGTCAAACTTAATGGAAGAAGATCTTAATAGAATCGCAAGAGTTGTAGATCGCGTTCTATAACATTTTATTATTGTAATCTACGGTTATATTTCTATATTGTAATTATAATTAAGATATTTGTCTTTTATAACTAATTACATAAATGCTAAAAAAAATAAAACAAGCTTTAAGGCAAGTATTGGAGTCTAGTCGTAAAAGAATAGATTTTAAAAATATAGGTTACTTACCGCGTTGGGCTATTTTGTGTTTTGATTCGGTTATTCTTCTATTAGCTTTAATTGTCACTAAGGTTATTGTGGGTAATCTTCAAAATATAAGCTATATATACGCGTACCCTACTGGTCAAGAGTTTATTGTCATTTTACTAAATATTTTATTCTTCATTTTATTTAGAACATATGCCGGTTTAATTAGGCATTCTACTATAATAGATGCTGTTAAGTTTTTTTTAGCGACTATTTCAACGCTCGTAACCATTTCAGCTATTCATTATAGCTATATGCTGTTTTCAGGTAAGATTTTGTTTTTAATGTCAGAAGTATTAGTCTATTCTATTATTTCTTTTTGTGGCTTGTTTTTATTTAGAATATTAGTGAAGCATATTTTCGAAATTCATTTTAATTATCATAATATAGAATCAGAGCTAAATGTATTGGTCTATGGTACAGGAGAAAATGCTATCGCTATCGCTAGTGCATTACGTTCTGAAAAGCCAGTAAGGTATCGGGTGATTGGATTCATAGATAGAGAGGATAAAAATAAAAGCAAAGAAATACTTGGTTTACCAATCATTCATTTAAATAGAAAAACAGCAGTTCTATTAAGGATTTATAGCGCACAAGCCCTCATATTGGCAGATAATAAATTAACAAAAGAACAAAGTATTGAGATTGTTGATAATTGTTTAGAATATAACTTCAAGGTTTTTAGAGCGCCTTTAATATCAGATATAGAAAATAATACGAATCTTTCTAATCAAATTCAAAATATTCAAATAGAAGATATCCTAGATAGGGAACCGATTCGATTAGATAATAAACTTGTAGCGAAAGAAATATATAATAGATGTATTTTGGTCACTGGAGGAGCGGGCTCCATAGGTAGTGAGATTGTAAGACAAGTTGCAAATTACAAACCGAGTCATCTTATTATTTTAGACCAAGCAGAATCTCCTTTATATCAAATACAATTGGAAATTAAACATGATTTTCCAGATTTAACTTTTGATGCCATAATTGCCGATGTTAGAAATATTCAAGCAGTAAATGAAGTTTTTAATAAGTATAGGCCAAATGTAATTTATCATGCCGCAGCATATAAACATGTGCCTTTAATGGAAAACTATCCTTCCCAAGCCATTTTTGCTAATGTATTAGGGACAAAAACCATTGCTGATTTGGCATGTAAGTATAATGCAGAAAAATTTGTAATGGTATCAACAGATAAAGCTGTAAATCCAAGTAATGTCATGGGGGCTTCTAAACGTATTGCTGAAATTTACGTTCAAGCACTTCAAGAAAAAGCAAAAACGAATGGCAACTCAAAAACAAACTTTGTAACGACAAGGTTTGGAAATGTACTAGGTTCTAATGGTTCAGTAGTGCCATTGTTTAAAAAGCAAATAGAAGAAGGAGGACCACTTACGATAACACATCCAGATATTATAAGGTATTTTATGACTATCCCAGAGGCTTGCCAGCTCGTAATTGAAGCAGGCGCAATGGGTAATGGAGGTGAAATATTTATTTTTGATATGGGAGAAGCTGTTAAAATCATAGATTTAGCTAAAAAAATAATAAGATTAGCTGGTTTTATTCCTTTTAAAGACATAGATATAAAGGTTATTGGGCTTAGACCTGGAGAAAAGTTATATGAAGAGTTATTGAATGAGAAATCAAAGACTTTGCCTACTTATAACGATAAGATAATGATAGCAAAAATAGAAACCTATGACTATGATTATATTAATAATGGCATTCTTGATTTAGTAGAAGTTGCTAAAAGAGATAACAAAAATGAGATTGTAAGTAAAATGAAAGCAATCGTTCCAGAGTTTCTTAGTATGAATTCCGATTTTGAAACATTAGACACAAAAGTAGCTCAAGTCAAAGAATAATGTTATATGTGTTTTTATAAAATAGCATATAAAAAAATATAAGTTAAAAATAAATGAAGATAACAGTAGTAGGGACAGGATATGTAGGTCTAGTTACAGGAACGTGTTTGGCAGAAACAGGTAATGATGTACTATGCATAGACATCGATGAGAATAAAGTAAAGCAAATGCAAAATGGAGAAGTACCTATATACGAACCACATTTAAGCGTCCTGTTTGAAAGAAATATTAATGCAAATCGTTTAAAATTCTCTACAAGTTTAGAAGAAGGCCTTAAGCACGGAAACATTATATTTCTTGCCCTACCGACTCCTGAAGACGAAGATGGATCAGCAGATTTAAAATATATTTTAGGCGTCGCAAATGATATTGGTCAACTTATTACCGACTATAAAGTTATAGTAGACAAAAGTACTGTGCCTGTAGGAACATCAGATAAAGTTAAGGCTGCAATAGCTAAGCATGCTACTGTAGCGTTTGATGTCGTTTCTAATCCTGAATTTTTAAGGGAAGGCTTTGCTGTCGACGACTTTTTAAAGCCAGAACGTATCGTTGTGGGGTCAAGCAGTGAACGCGCCACTAAGCTTATGCAAAAACTATATAAGCCATATGTAAGGTCTGGTAATCCAATTATTGTAATGGATGAAAAATCAGCGGAGCTAACAAAGTATGCCTCAAATTCATTTTTAGCAGCAAAAATTACATTTATGAATGAGATCGCAAACTTTTGTGAAAAAGTTGGTGCAGACGTTGATAAAGTAAGAATAGGAATGGGGACAGATTCTCGTATAGGCAAACGGTTTTTATTTCCAGGTATAGGCTATGGTGGATCTTGTTTTCCTAAAGATGTAAAAGCATTGCACAAGTCAGGAAAAGACAGCGATTATAATTTTAGAATACTAGATGCGGTTATTTCAGTAAATGCTAAACAAAAACTAGTTTTAGTGCCAAAAATAGAAACGCATTTTAATAACGAATTAAAAGGTAAAAATATAGCTATTTGGGGGTTGGCTTTTAAACCCGAAACTGATGACATTAGAGAAGCTCCGGCTTTAGATATTATAGATAGTTTATTAAAATCGGGTTGTAATATAACGGCATTTGATCCAGAAGCAATGCCAAATGTTGAGCGAAAATTAGAAGATAGAATAACTTTTGCTAAAAATATGTATGCTGCTTTAGAAAAAGCAGATGCGTTAATTATATGTACAGAATGGAGCATTTTTAGAACGCCTAATTTTGATAAAATAAAGACGTTAATGAATGCTAATGTTATTTTTGATGGACGAAATCTTTATGACGTTAAGGATGTTGAAAATGAAGGGTTCAAATACGTTTCAATAGGTAGGTAATGAGTCTTAAAAAAGTTTTAATTACAGGAGCTGCAGGCTTCTTAGGGTCGCATTTATGTGATCGTTTTATAAAAGAAAATTACGCCGTTATAGGCATGGATAATTTTATAACAGGTGATAAAAAAAATATCAGTCACCTCTTAGAACATCCTAATTTTAGCTTTATAAAACATGATGTAACCGAATTTATTGAAATAGAAGGAGCACTTGATTATATATTGCATTTTGCATCCCCTGCAAGTCCAATAGACTATCTTAAAATCCCTATTCAAACCTTAAAAGTAGGCTCATTAGGAACGCACAATTTATTAGGTTTAGCAAAGGCAAAGAATTCGAGATTGCTTATAGCTTCAACATCAGAGGTTTATGGAGATCCCTTAGTTCACCCACAAGCGGAAGAATATTATGGGAATGTTAATACCATAGGTCCTAGAGGGGTATATGATGAAGCTAAACGATTTCAAGAATCTATAACAATGGCATACCATCGTTTTCATGGATTAGAGACTCGAATTGTAAGGATTTTTAACACTTATGGACCAAGAATGCGACTTAATGATGGTCGGGTAATCCCTGCTTTTATGGGGCAAGCGCTTCGAGGAGAAGATTTAACTGTTTTTGGAGATGGCATGCAAACACGATCCTTTTGTTATGTAGACGATCAAGTAGAAGGCATATATAGACTGTTATTAAGTGATTATACGAATCCAGTTAACATTGGTAACCCTAATGAAATAACAATTAAAGATTTTGCTGAAGAAATTATAAGGTTAACCAATACCTCTCAAAAGGTTATCTATAAAGATTTACCAGTAGATGATCCGATGCAAAGACAACCAGACATATCATTAGCGAAAAAAATATTAAATTGGGAACCTAAAATTAATAGAGCTGAAGGTATGCGTATTACTTACAACTACTTTAAAGGGCTAAATGAAGCCGAGCTATATAAAAGTGAACATAAAGATTTTTCAAGCTACAATACCAAATAGCTTATGGAATATAAACGCGGAAGGTATTCATGGTTATTGAGACCATTTCTTATCATTTTTGATATACTAATCATTAATGCCTTAGCGTTTTATTTTTTCAACTTTAATGAAGAAAAAATATACTTATTCTCTAATAATTTTTTCAACAATAAACACTTATTTTATTTAATATATTCCATAGCATTATGGGGTTTATCTACCCATTTGTTAAGTTTTTATAAAGTTTACCGCTATACTTCTGTATTAGATATAATTGCCTTGCTAATAAAACAATTGTTTGTTTATAGTATTATTTTTTTAGCATTTATTGGGGTTTTTAGAAGTGTAAATATAGAATCTCTTAAGGTTTTTAAGTACTTACTGCTATCGTTTGCAATTATTAGTCTTATTAAATTATTGAGTTATTATGCTTTAAAAACCTATCGTTCTTTTTTACAAGGAAATGTCCGCCGAGTTATTATTGTAGGAAAAAGTGAGGGCGCAAAAGAACTGCAATCTCTTTTTACTAAAAGAAAAGAATTAGGCTATAACCTATTGGGGGTATTTAGTGACACTTTAAACCAAGATTATACGGGGACTATTGCCGAAAGTTTTATTTTTTTAAAAGAAAATCCCAGTATTGATGAGATTTATTGTGCCATCGATGAATTGACGGAAAAACAAGTGAGTGATTTTGTTAAGTATGCTAACATTAATCACTGTAACATTAAGTTTATTCAAAATACTAAACGGCTATTTTCAAAGCGAATTAAAACAGATTTTTATAATTATCTACCCGTACAATCTATTCAAGAAGTAGCGTTAAATAATGGCGTTAATAAAATGATTAAGCGTGCTTTTGATATTGTGTTTTCTATAGTTATAATTGTTTTTGTTTTATCCTGGGTATCTGTTATTCTTTTTATTTTAATAAAATTAGAATCCAAAGGCCCCTTACTTTATAAACATAAAAGAAATGGTATTAATTACAAAGAGTTTAATTGTTATAAATTTAGGTCCCTTAGAACGTTAGGAGAAGTAAAGGGAACGTATGTTAAGCAAAACGATACACGAGTTACTAAAGTAGGGCGGTTTTTAAGAAAAACAAGTATAGACGAATTACCTCAGTTTATTAATGTTTTAATGGGAGACATGTCCGTTGTAGGTCCTAGGCCCCATATGTTAACTTATACTGAAGATTATTCAAAGAAAATAGACAAGTACAGTTTTATTTTTAGGCACAATGTAAAACCAGGTATTTCTGGTTTAGCTCAAATAAAAGGATGTCGAGGAGAAGTTAAATCCGATGAAGATATTATTAATCGTATTAAGTACGATATTTTTTATATTGAAAACTGGTCGCTCTTACTAGATGTGAAAATTATATTACAAACGATAGTTTATATTTTTTGGGTTCAAGACGAAGCCTATTAATAAATAAAAGATGAATAAATTAGTCTCTATTATAACGCCAATGTTTAACTCTGAAGCTTATATAACAGAGGCTATAAAAAGCGTTTTAAAGCAAACATATTCTAATTGGGAATTAATACTTATAGACGACAAGTCTACAGATGGAACAATAAATATTGTTAAAGAATTTATATCCCAAAACTCTAAAATCAAACTACTAATAAATAAAACCAATTCTGGTGCAGCAATTTCTAGAAATAGAGGGATAGGTGTTGCAAATGGGGATTATATTGCCTTTCTTGATGCAGACGATTTATGGAAGCCAGAAAAACTTAAAACACAAATAGCCTTTATGGAGTCCGAAAATTGTGATGTTTGCTTTAGTAGTTATGAGCAAATAGATGAAGCAGGACAGCCTCTAAATAAATTAATAAAGGCATTGCCTATATTAAGTTATAAAAAGTATTTAAAAGGGAATTATATAGGAAATCTTACAGGGATATATAATGCCAAAGTATTAGGTAAAATAACGTCACCTAATCTTCGTAAACGTCAAGATTGGTTACTATGGTTACAGGCCATTAAAACATCAGGAAAACCAGCTATGAGTATACAGGCATCCTTAGCGTATTATCGTGTTCGAAAAGGCTCGATGTCTTCAAATAAACTTAACTTGATAAAATATAATTATGCTGTTTATAAAACGGGTCTAGGTTTTTCTGTAATTAAATCAATATACAGTATGATAGTATTCTTAAAAGAGCATTTTTTTATAAAATCTAAGCAAATTATTACTATAACCGAGAAATAAACTGTTTCAATTTCCCGCTTTTAGCTCTTTTTAAAACAGATTTTTGTTCTAAAATAATATTTAAATTTGGCTCTAAGTATTTCGTTATGGCAGCTTCTATTTGTGCTACTTTAGTTTTAGAAAGCACGTATTTACTCACATAACTTATTTTAAAGGAGTCTTTTTTTAACTGTTCTATAATAAACTCTTTTACATTGCCATCATCCTCAATAATGGTTTTTGTTATATAATAAAAAGTTAACCCAGCAGCGCGTTTTCCGCTTGGTAGAATTACGATATCATTTGTTCTCCCAACCAATTTTTTAAGAATAGGCTTCCTAAGTGTGCTTTGTTTTGATAGTATCCCTATATCTCCTAATTCGTAACGAATAAATGGATGTGCTTTGTTGTAAAGCGAAGTGATAACAATTTTGCCTTCCTCTCCATAAGGTAGCGGATTATTTTCAGCATCAAGGATTTCAATAAATAAATCCTCACTATTAACAACCCATTCATCACTTGTATTTTGGAATGCAATTAAACCTAATTCTGCAGCTCCATATTCATTTACAACAGGAATACCAAACTGTTTTTCTATGCATTTTTTGTCGTTTTCAAAAAGCATTTCCGAAGTCACGATACAAACCTTTAAACTGGGGCAAACATTTTTTAATACGATCTGTTTCCTTTGTAAGAATTTAGCAAATTGTACAATGGAGCTAGTATAGCCATTAATATAATGGAAAGCAGTTGATTTGAACTTTGCTAAGTTTTTTTCGAGTTGTTTATCGCTTAAATCAAAAACGGAAAACCTGTAACGAAGACTTAATATATCTTTTAAACGCTCTTTATAATATCCCGTTTTATTTAAAGGGATGCCATAAAAACGCGCTTGTTTAGATCGATTAAAACTTAAGCCGTACCAATTATACTTATCTATAAAACCAGCCCAGGTAATAGCATGGCAGTATTTGTCTTTAGCAAAAATAAAAGGTGTTCCAGAAGAACCAGAAGTTTTATGAATATGGCAATCTTTAATGGTATATCCTTGGGATAATCTTTGTGATATAGGCTGTTGTAAGTCTAATTTGGTAATAACAGGAATGCTATTCCAATCCTTTACATTTGTATGAGAAGCTAGTCTTTTGTAAAACATATTATGCTGCAAATGATGGTTTACAATAGCTTCGCGCTGTTTGTAAAAATAGGTGTTGAAATCCTTATCATTTAGTGCTTTAATAGCCTTATAAGTAAGTGAGGCTTTTTTAATAGGAAAGCCATTAAGTCGAAGCGAAAGGTTAAATAAATTCAAAAGAAAAACGGATAAATATGATAATGTAAAGTAAATAATTATTTTTGCGCAAACAACAACAAACTATGACTATTTTAATACTTGGTTCTGGCGGAAGAGAACATACAATAACTTGGAAATTAGCCCAAAGTCCAAAATGTAAGCAATTATTTGTCGCACCAGGAAATTCTGGTACAGCCGAAATTGCAAATAATATTAATATTAAAGTAACCGATTTTGAAGCTATAAAAACACTAGTTTTAGAAAACCAAATTAATATGGTCGTTGTTGGTCCAGAAGATCCACTAGTACAAGGGATACATGATTTCTTTTTAAATGATAATGCGTTAAAGCATATTGCTGTTATAGGACCACAAAAAGCGGCTGCAGAACTAGAAGGGAGTAAAGAGTTTGCAAAAGAGTTTTTGTATCGACATAATATCCCTACAGCTGCTTACCAAAGTTTTAATAGTAGTACGGTAGCACAAGGTTATGCCTTTTTAGAAACATTAAAACCGCCATATGTGCTTAAAGCAGATGGATTGGCAGCAGGAAAAGGAGTTGTTATACTTAATGATATTAGTGAAGCAAAGGCAGAATTAAAAGCGATGTTAATCGATAAAAAATTTGGATCAGCAAGTACTAAAGTCGTTGTCGAAGAATTTTTAGACGGGATAGAATTAAGCTGTTTTGTATTAACAGATGGTAAGAATTATAAGATATTACCTACAGCAAAAGATTATAAACGTATCGGAGAAGGCGATACAGGTTTAAATACAGGCGGCATGGGGGCTATTTCACCAGTGCCATTTGCAGACGCAGCTTTTATGTCTAAAATTAAAGAGCGTATTGTAATACCAACAATTAAGGGATTAGAAAAAGATAAGTTGCCATATAAGGGCTTTGTATTTATAGGGTTAATTAAAGTAGGGGAAGATCCTTTTGTAATAGAATATAATGTCCGTTTAGGAGATCCTGAAACTGAAGTCGTATTGCCGCGTTTAAAAAATGATTTAGTCGAAGTTTTTCAAGCGGTAGCAAATCAAACATTAAATACCATAAATATAGAAATTGACGAGCGTGCTGCAACTACGGTAATGTTAGTTTCTGGAGGCTATCCTGAAGCTTATGAAAAAGGGCAGGAGATCTCTGGATTAGAGTGTATTAAAGATGCTATAGTTTTTCATGCGGGAGCAACTAAAAAAGACGATAAAGTAGTTACTTCTGGAGGGCGCGTAATGGCAGTGACTAGTTACGGAAAAACGTATCAAGAAGCTATAAAAAAATCTTATCAAAATATAGAAAAACTACATTTTGATAAGATGAATTATCGAAAAGATATTGGTTTCGATTTATAAAATATATCGATTAAAGATAAGAGTGTGAAGACACACTTTTATCTTCTTCTTTATTGTCACTATATTTCTTTAATTGAAGCATCCAATATACGATAGCAGCAGCACAAATGGCCATAAAAAACCAGTTTAAAAAATTAGCAGCAAACCAACTTTCCAACTCTAAACTTCTTAAAGCATCTAAAGGTGCAAACAATACATTTACAAATAAGTCTTGAATTGCGTAGAATAAATCTTTCATAATAGTATATTTATAGAGCAAAAATACAAAAACAGATAATGATTACAAGTATTTTTAGTAAATCTAAATCAATTAATTTTTTAATAGTTTTCTTCGTATTACTACTAGCCATCTTTGCTGCTATTTTTAAGTACAATGAAAATGACATGTCTGCACTATATATTGTAAAATTAAACCTTGTATTTTTTTTAAGCTATCTCTCAGTACTCCTAACCGATTTTATTGTTAGCAAAAATTATCTCTCTCAAAAGAGTAATTATGAAGTGTTGTTTTTTAGTTTGTTTTTTTTGGTGATGCCTACCGTATTTTTGGATATAAAAACAGTAATATCTAATGTGTTTGTATTACTGGCTTTAAGAAGATTGTTGAGTTTAAGAACTCAGAAAGGGTTTATAAAAAAAATTTTCGATGCATCGGTTCTGCTAACCATAGCAGGAATAGTAAATGCTTGGTCATTTCTTTTCTTTGGTGTTATATTTATTTCTTTATTTTTTTATTCTAGAAATAAAATAAAAAACTGGTTTATTCCTCTTTTGGGCTTTTTTACTGTCGTAATAATTACAGTGGCATGTTTTATCCTTTTTAACGATACTGTTCTTTCTATTAGATCATTGTTTCCAACAATAGATTTAAATTTGAATAAGTATAATACGTTTCAATTTATAGTAGCAATAATGACGTTATTTTTCTTTGGTATATGGTCTTCTATCTTTTATTTAAAGTCCATTAAAAAGAAAAAAAAAGCCATTAGACCTGGTTATAAAATTATTTTTGCAAGCTTTATTTTTGCTGTTGTTATATTGATTCTATCTCCTAAAAAAGACGGAAGCGCATTTTTGTTTTTATTTGCACCTTTATCTATTATAATAACAAATTATGTGGAAACCATTAAAATTAAGTGGTTTAAAGAGTTGTTTGTCTTGGTCTTGGTTGTGCTTCCTTTTATATTATTAATGCTGTAGCTTTTCACCAAAGGCTAAATCCCCAGCATCTCCCAAGCCTGGAATTATATACCCTTTATTATTTAATTTATTATCTATAGCTGCAATCCATAAATGTGTATCCTTAGGGAATTTGTCTTTAATGAATTCTAAACCTGCTTTAGCGCCAATAACAGCTGCCAAATGGATTTCTTTAGGCTTGCCATAAGGTTTTAATGCTTCATAAGTCGCTACCAAAGATTGTCCGCTTGCCACCATAGGATCGGCTAAAACTAATGTTTTTCCTTCAAGGCTTGGGCAGGCCAAATACTCAACTATAATTTCAAAAACTTCAGGATTGCCTTTGTGGTGTCTATAAGCCGAAATAAAAGCATTTTCCGATTTATCTAAATAGTTTAACAAGCCATTGTGTAGTGGTATACCAGCGCGTAAAATAGAGCAAAGCACAACATCGTTTTTAGGAACGCTTATTAAAGTTTCAGCTAAAGGTGTTTGTATTTTCTTTTCTTCATAGCTAAAGGTTTTACTCATTTCATATCCTAAAACTTCACCAATGCGCTCTATATTACGTCTAAATCGCATACGATCTGTTTGTATATCAACAGCCCTAATTTCAGATATAAAAGTATTTAAAATAGAATGCTGAGAGGAAAGGTTATGAATTTTCATAGTAAGTAAGCTTTTTTGAGGCTAAAGTTAATTATTTAGTATTACAGTTGTAATTTTTGACTTTAAATTTTACGAATGATAAAAAGAAACTAGAATTTTCATTTTCTAAGGATTCTTATATAATTTACGTAGTTTTGTGCTTTAAAATGATATAATATGTTTACAAGTAAAGCTAATAGTATTTTTCAAGAGGTTATAAATACTTACCACGTTATAAATACCGTAGATCAAGAATTTACTAATGTGTATGATGAAAAAGAGAATTTGATTGAACATTTGTTATATCGTAAATGTTGGATAGATACAGTACAGTGGCATTTTGAAGATATTATTAGAGACCCTCAAATAGATCCTGTGGCAGCTTTGACTTTAAAGCGTAAGATTGATGCTTCAAATCAAGATAGGACAGATATGGTAGAATATATAGATAGTTATTTCTTAAGTAAATACGCTAATGTAACACCAAAAGAATCTGCAAAATTAAATTCTGAAAGTCCAGCATGGGCCATAGATAGGTTATCTATATTGGCATTGAAAATTTATCATATGAATGAAGAAGTTGAGAGAAAGGATGCTTCAGAAAGTCATATAGCAGCCTGCCAAAAGAAATTAGAAGTGTTATTAGAACAGCGGGTAGATTTAAGTACTGCTATAGATGATATGATAGTAGATATTGAAAATGGAGATAAGTATATGAAAGTATATAAGCAAATGAAAATGTATAATGACGATGAGCTTAATCCCGTTTTGAGAGGGCAAAAATAAGGCCTGAATAGTTTGAAGACTGTTTTTTAAACTAAGATGAAATCTAAGCAAAAACATATACTAGTTATCCGTCTTTCGGCAATGGGAGATGTAGCGATGTCAGTTCCTGTTTTAAGTGCTTTCTGCTTACAATATCCAGAAGTTAAAATAACGGTTTTAACGCGTGCGTTTTTTAAACCTTTCTTTAGAGATCTGCCTAATGTGGAAGTGCTTTCACCCGATTTAAAAGGTAAGCATAAAGGGCTTTTTGGTTTATATAGATTATCTAAAGAAATAAAGGCATTAAAAATAGATGCCATTGCAGACATACATAATGTATTGCGAACCAAAATATTGAAATCCTTTTTTTTAGGTAAGGCTTTCAAACAAATAGATAAAGGGAGAAATGAGAAAAAAGCGCTTGTTAAAGGAGAAATCTTTAAGCAATTAAAAACAACACATGAACGCTATGTTGATGTCTTTAAGCAATTGGGCTATAACATAGATTTAAATAAATCGGTAAATTTTTCAGAAAAAAAATTAAGTGTTCATGCGCAAAAACTTATAGGAACTGATGCTAAAAAATGGATAGGAATTGCACCTTTTGCCCAATATGAATCTAAGATGTATCCATTAGATCTTTTGGAGGACGTAATGGCGCAGTTATCTAAAGATCATAAGATTTTATTGTTTGGTGGAGGTGAAAATGAAATTGCAATACTTAAGGGGTATCAAAATAAATATGCAAATGTTATAAACTTAGCTGGTGAGTTAAGCTTGGATGAAGAATTAGATGTTATCTCAAATTTAAGTGTAATGCTGTCTATGGATTCAGGAAATGCACATATAGCTGCTATGCTTGGAAAAAAAGTAGTTACTATTTGGAATGTAACACACCCTTTTGCAGGGTTTAAACCATTTAATCAGCCAGATGATTATCAATTACTCGCTGATAAAAAAGTATTTCCATTAATACCCACTTCTATTTATGGCAATGTCTTCCCAGAAAGCTATAAAGAAGCCTCTAGAACAATATCCCCAGAAAATGTTATAAAGAAAATTACCTCTATTATATAAATGCACAAAAGCCTTATCTTCCGATAAGGCTTTTTTAATTTACAACTAATCCCCTAAAATTATATTATCCCTTAAACTAACAAATATTTAGAGTTATAAATTCAATTAAATTTAAGCATTTTATCGATATAAATTTTGTTAAACTGAAAAAAATAATACTTTTTCGATAAAAAGTTTATTTTTTGGGATGAAATGGGTTTGGTGTTAAAATAATCTTTTATAGCATAGTTACTTTGTGTTTGAGAATACCTTTATGAATAAAATGCTAAAGCCAGTATTTTAAATTGGCATACAATAGAAACAATTAGTAAAATAATTGAACTTTAATTTTAAAGCTATATTTAATGTGTTTAAAAACCTTAAAACTTGAGCGTTTAGAAAAAAGATGATGCTTAGTTTTTAAACATCATCAAAGTCTACTGTTATTTTTGAAGTGGTTGGATGAGCTTGACAAGTTAGTATTAACCCTTCTGCTACTTCACCATCTGTGAGAATATTGTTTTGACGCATAGTTGCATTTCCTTCGGTAACCTTGGCAATACAACTACTACAAATTCCACCTTGACATGAATAGGGAGCATCTAAATCTTGATCTAAAGCTGCTTCTAAAATGGTTTGCTTTTTTTGCATTTCAAAAGTCGCTTCCTCATCATCAACAATTATTTTTATGGTTGAACTTCCTGCTGTATTAGATTCTGCTATGGCTTCAGTGGCCTTGGCAGCTTTAAAAAGCTCGTAAAAAATAAGATCTTCTGTGATAGCATTCTCGGTTAAAACACTTTTTACGGTATTGATCATTGCTTCTGGTCCGCAAAGATAAAAAGCGTCAATAGTGGTGTGCTTGTATTTGTTTTTAACAATAAGATTAACAGTGCTTTTTTCTATTCTTCCAAAAATGGCATTGTTCTCTTGAGCTTGACTAAAAACAAATTGTATTGTAAGTCGTTGACTGTATTTGTGTTGTAACTCTAAGAGTTCATTTAAAAATATAGTGTCTTTAGTGGTTTTGTTTCCATAAACTAAAACAAAAGTACTATTGGGTTCTTCCTCTAAAACAGTTTTAGCAATACTTAAAATAGGAGTGATTCCACTTCCTGCTGCAAATGCGGCTATAGTTCTACTTTTACTAGCATCGGATTCAAAAATAAAACGGCCGTTTGGTGTTGCAACATCTAAAACATCTCCAATTTTTAATTCGCTATTTGCATATTTTGAGAACTTACCGTTTTTTACTTCTTTAACGGCAACCTTTAAAATACCACTTTTTGGAGTGGAACATAACGAATAATCGCGTCTTATATCTTCACCATTAATTGCTGTTCTTAAAGTAATATACTGTCCAGCTTTAAAGGTAAAAGCGTCTTTTAAATTTTCAGGAATTGAAAATGTTAGTGTAACAGCTTGAGAAGTTTCTCTATGAATATCTTGTATCGTTAATTTATGAAATTGCGACATGTTATTTTTTTTTGTAAAAATAGTGAAGGGTTTAGAGTTATTAGAGCAATTATGAAAAAAATAATACATAATAATTTTATGCATAAGAAAATTAGGTATATATTTGAGTCATGAGCAATTCTAAACTATATAAAGGGAGTTTAACAACTATTATCTTAAAACTTTTAAATGAAAGGGATAAAATGTATGGTTATGAAATTACTCAAAAAGTTAAAGTGATAACAAAAGGGGCGTTGCATATTACGGAGGGCGCTTTGTACCCAGCCTTACATAAATTAGAAGCAGAAGGGTTATTAGAGGTCGAAGTGAAAAAAGTAGACAATAGGTTGCGTAAATATTATAAGATAACGGAACATGGAACAAAAGAAACTGCAAATAAATTAGCAGAGCTTGAAAATTATATTAAAACAATGCAAGTCCTTATAAATCCTACATTTAGTTAAGGTTAAAACAATAAATGATCACAGGTTGGTTACTTATTAAAGGAGATTAAAGGATTAAGTGTTATGTTTAAGTGTGTTGTATTGAATTTATAAAAGGATAATAATTAATAGAAGGCACTGTTTTTAGAACTTTTAAAAAACGTGTTAATACAAAAATGAAACTTACAAAATTACAAATAGAAGAGCTGTATCTTTTTACAAGAAAACATTTTGTAGAGCATTATGACCTGCAAACAGAATTAGTAGATCACTTAGCAAACGATATTGAAGACATTTGGAAAACACAACCAGAACTATCTTTTGAAACATCTCGTGATCTGTCTTTTAAGAAATTTGGTATTTTTGGTTTTATGAATGTTATTGATGCCAGACAAAAAGCAATGAATAAACGTTACTATGGGTATTTATGGACCTATTTGAAAAAATGGTTTGAATTGCCACAATTCGTCATAACGCTATCTTTATTTCTAGCGTTTTATTTAATAGTAAAGAGTGACTATGTATTGTATTTTACGGTCCCAATATTTACTGTCGCAGGAGTATGGTCGGTTTATAAAGGCGCAGCGTTACGTAAAGCCTATGAAAAAAGAAAAAGCGCTAAGCAAAAAAAATGGCTTTTGGAGGATATTATTTTTCAATAAGCTTCAGTCGTTGGTTCTTCGTATTTGTTTTTGTTTTTTCAGATGATAAACTCCAATAGATATGATATGTTTGGGAGTAATGTTGTAGCACTTATAGCTTCTTTAGTATTTACACTCATTGTAATAAGTAGTTATATTAGTCTTCAGTTATTACCAAACGAAGCTCAAAAACTTCTTAAAAAAACATATCCCGAATACGGGATGTAACATTTTGTTGTTTTATAATACTAACTTATTAAAAGTAAACAATAAATATAGATATGTTCAAGCATTTTATAAGTTTAGAATGGAAGCAGTTTCGACGAGCTTCCTATTTTCAAAAAGGTTTAGCGATTAAAATTTTACTGTTTTTAGCGGTGCTTTGTTTTGGTGGCGCAGCCCTTATGTTTGGGGTTGGTCTATTTTTTATTTTAAAAAAAGTAGCGCCTACAGCCGATCCAATTCACATTCTAAATAATTTCTTGATTTATTGGTTTCTTTCCGACTTACTTATTCGTTATTTTTTCCAGCAATTACCAGTAATGAATGTGAAGCCATTAATGACAATTCCTGTGAAACGAAATGCTGTAATTCATTTTTTATTAGGAAAAACAACATTGTCTTTCTTTAACTTTTTACCATTATTTGTATTCATACCGTTCGCTGTAGTTTTGTTAGTTAACGGATATCCTGTAATAAATGTTCTGTGTTGGCTTGTTGCCGTAATTTCCATTACGCTAACTAATAATTTTATAAATTTTCTTATTAATAAAAATAATTTTGCTTTTTATGTAATAGTAGCCATTTTAGGGGTTTTTACAGGCTTAGAGTTCTATCATATTTTTAAAATATCAGAACCTATTGGCGCGGTCTTTAATGCACTGTATATACACTCTTACCTAGTTGTGTTTCCTGTGTTAATAGCGATAGGATTTTATTTAGTGAATTTTAACTTTATAAAAAAAGGATTTTATTTAGACAATGCGATCTCTAAAAAAATAAAGGAAGTTAATGCAGCCGATTTATCTTGGATGAACCGTTTTGGAGTTGTCGCACCGTTTATTAAAAATGATGTAAAACTTATTTGGAGAAATGTAAGGCCACGACAGGTTATGTTTATGTCTTTTATCTTTTTATTTTACGGCCTTATATTTTATACTCAAGAGGCTTATAAAGAGATGCCAGCAATGTTGGCTTTTGCTTCTATGTTTGTAACAGGTGGCTTTTTAATGACTTTCGGGCAACTAGTGCCCTCATGGGATAGCGAATATTATAAAATGCTAATGAGTCAAAATATACAATACAAAACCTATTTGCAGTCTAAATGGTATTTAATGGTTTTTGCCGTATTGCTTTCTTTTGTTTTAAGTACACCCTATATTTATTTTGGATGGGATATTTTTGGAATGATAGCCGCAGGGGCCTTCTTTAATATTGGGTTAAATTCATTTATAACACTTTATGGAGGAGTGCTAAATAGAGTGCCGGTAGAGCTTAATGTCAAAGCAAAAGCCTTTAGTAATACCAATGGATTTAATCCCACACAATTATTAATAAGTTTGCCTAAACTACTCCTTCCAATGGGCTTGTTCTATATTCCGTATAAGCTTGTTAATTTTGAGGTTGGGCTTGCGGTATTAGCTTTAAGTGGTGTTTTGGGGATTGTTTTTAGAAATGCCATTTTCAATAAAATTGAAGCCGTTTACCAAAAAGGAAAATATAAGACTATAGCTGCGTTTTCAGAAAAAAAATAACCAATTTAAAAAGACAAAACAATGATCACGACATCAAATATTTCTAAAAAATACAACGATTCTACAGTTTTAAATATTGAAAATCTTGAAATTCCTAAAGGACAAAGTTTTGGGTTGGTAGGCAATAATGGTGCAGGTAAAACAACTTATTTTAGCTTGTTATTGGATTTAATACAACCAACAACAGGGCGTATTGTAAATAACGGCGTTGCAGTTAATGAAAGTGAAGACTGGAAGCCTTTTACAGCGTCTTTTATAGATGAAAGTTTTTTGATTGGATATTTAACTGCCGAAGAATACTTCTATTTTATAGGTGAACTTCGTGAGCAAAACGCAAATGATGTTGATCAACTTTTATCACAATTTGAAGACTTTTTTCATGGAGAAATTTTAAATCAAAAAAAATATTTAAGAGACCTAAGTAAAGGAAATCAGAAAAAAGTAGGGATTGTGGCTGCACTTATAGGAAATCCAGAGGTTATTATACTCGATGAGCCCTTTGCTAATCTTGATCCAACAACTCAAATTAGATTAAAAGGTATTATTAAAAATTTAGCTGAAAAACAAGGGATTACGGTTTTGATTTCTAGTCATGATCTTTTGCATGTTACCGATGTTTGTGAGCGTATTGTTGTGCTAGAGAAAGGCGAAGTTATTAAAGACCTTAAAACAAGTGAAGCAACGTTAAAAGAATTAGAATTACATTTTTCGAATGTTGTAGAACTTTAAAAAATATGCTGGAAAGCCAGATGCAATGCCTGAAATCTAAAAAAGAATAAATGTTTTAAGATTTAACGCGGTATATTAGCATATATCTATAATCTTGAACCTATAACTTTAAACTTATATTTTGGTATAAACTGAAAAAGATGCTTATTTTTACGAGCTTATGAGATAAATATATAATATTCGCATAAGATTAAAGTTATGTATTAGATTAAATACAACAACGTTGAAAATAATATTAAAACCAATATTGCTCGTCACAGCCGCTGTTATAATAATAACAGGGTGTTCTCGTAAAAAGGATACTTTCGTTAGTAGAAATTTTCACGCAGTAACTACAGAATACAACACTTTGTTTAATGGCAATGTCGCTTTAGAAAAAGGAAGAACAAATCTTAATAACTCATACAGAGATAACTATTGGGACATTTTACCAGTAGAACGTATGCAAATAGACGAAGATCTAATCTTACCTGGCGATTCTAAAGACTCAGACTTTACAATTGCCGAAGAAAAATCGGTAAAAGCCATCCAAAGGCATGGCATGAATATTAATGGGAAAGAAAAAAATCCTCAAATAGATGAAGCTTACTTATTACTAGGAAAATCGCGCTATTTTGACCAGCGTTTTGTACCTGCATTAGAGGCTTTTAACTACATTCTATATAAATATCCAGCAAGTAGTAACATCAACCAAGCTAAAGTTTGGAGAGAAAAAACCAACATGCGTTTAGATAATAATGAGTTGGCTATTAAAAATTTAAAACGCTTGTTAAAGCAAGAAGAAATAGAAGGGCAGGATTTAGCAGATGCAACATCTATATTAGCACAAGCTTATATTAACACCAAAGCATTGGATAGTGCATTAACGCAAATTGACATTGCGGCTAGTGAAACTAAAAAACGGAATGAAGAAGGGCGTTATCGTTTTATTCAAGGGCAACTCTATAATGCCTTAAACGATAAGGATAGTGCAAACATTGCTTTCGATAGAGTTATAGACTTAAACCGGAGAATACCGCGGAAATATCTTATAGGCGCAGAAGTAGAAAAAGCTAAGAATTTTGATTATGAGAACGGTGATAAAATTGCTTTTTTAGAGCATTTAACAAAGCTCGAAGTAAATAGAGAGAACAGGCCTTTTTTAGATCATATATACCATCAAATAGGAACGTATTATCTCAAAACGGCTAATGACTCCTTAGCAGTGGTCTATTATAATAAATCTATAAAAACACGCTCTCAAGATAAAATTTTAGTTGCTAAAAATTACGAAACGCTTGGGGATATGAGCTTTGATGCTAATGCTTATAAAAATGCAGGCGCATATTTTGATAGTACAATGATTAATATGGTTAAAGATAGCAAACCATATAGGACTATAAAGCGAAAAAGAGACAACCTAGACGATGTTATTTATTATGAAGATATTGCCGAAACAAACGATAGTATACTAAATTTGGTTGCTATGAATGAAGCCGATAGGTTAGCTTATTTTGAAGCTTATACAAACAAATTAATAACCAAAGCAGAAGCCGAAAAAGAACGTTTAGCAATCGAAGAACAAAAAAGGGGCTTAGCAGCAAATAGTACAGGAAGTGGGAATATTGTAAAACCTAAAGGCGGCGCTTCAAATAAAGGATCGGTATTTTATTTTTATAACCCTACAACTGTAGCCTATGGAAAAAACGAGTTCTTAAGAGTTTGGGGTAATCGCGAACTTAAAGATGGCTGGGCATCATCCTCAAGTCGTGGCGCATCAGGTATAAGCGCAGCATCAGCAGAAGAACTCTTGAGTTTAGATGAGAATAATGAATTGTTTGATCCACAATATTATATATCAAAAATTCCAACCGAAGAAAAAGCAATCGATAGTTTATCTAAAGATAGAAACTTTGCATACTACCAATTGGGCCTTATTTATAAGGAGAAGTTTAAAGAATATGAACTCTCAAAAGAGAAGTTTTTAGCGTTGTTAAAAAGTAATCCTGAAGAGCGTTTAATATTGCCTTCAAAATATAATTTGTATAAAATTTATCAAGCACTAGGAGAGGCAGATGAAGCTTCAATAGCTAAAAACGATATTATAACCCATTACCCAGAGTCGCGTTATGCACAAATACTTCGTAATCCAGAACTGGTTTTAGATCGCGATAAAAATAGCCCAGAAAGCCTTTATGAGCAGACATATAAGTTGTTTGAAGAACAGCGGTTTTTAGAAGTTATCAATACTAGTGAGTATTATATTAATAGACTAGAAGGCGATGCAATTGTGCCAAAGTTTGAACTGCTAAAAGCAACGGCAACAGGGCGTTTATACGGATTTGAAGCTTATAGTAAAGCGATAAATGCTATTGCTGCAAATTATGCCAATACCCCAGAGGGAATGCAAGCACAAGAAATGATTTCCAAAGGATTTACTGTGTTGTCAAATAAAGTATTTGGAGACGACACTACGGCCAAAAACTTTAAAGTAATATATCAATTTACAGATTCTAGTGAAGATGAAATTAATACCTTTGTAAAGGTTTTAGAAGAAGCGGTAAAACAAGTGAAATATTATGATCTAACGGTTTCTGTAGATTTGTACAAAGAAAATACTATATTTATAGTAGTGCATGGTTTAAAAAGTATAGATGGTGCCAAAGGGTTTTCTCAAATATTAGAAAAAGGAGATGAGATTAAAAAACCTGCATTTGCAATTTCCTCTCAAAATTATAGAATTGTTCAAATTCATAAAAATTTAGATGCTTATTTAATAAGTCAATAATAATATAACTCCCAAAAAAAATAAATAATAACATGTTTTCTGAGAACAAAAAAGACAAGCAACAGGATAATACATCTATTCAAAATAAAATAGCAAAAGGCACCAAAATTGTAGGTGATTTCTCTAGTGAGGGCGATTTAAGAATAGACGGAATTATTGAAGGAAATATTAAAACACCCGGAAAAGTTGTTGTTGGAAAAACAGGGGAAATTGTTGGAGCATTAGAAAGCGCTAACGCTTATTTTGAAGGTAAATTTTCTGGGAAATTGAATCTTACAGGGACCTTAACATTAAAGGCTTCTGCGCAAGTAGAAGGAGAGGTTATAACAGAAAAGTTAGCCGTGGAACCTGGAGCAGTGTTTAATGTAACATGTGTTATGAAAACCACTATAAAAGAACTGCAAAATGGAACAAAAACCAAAAAAACAGCTTAACAATTACATTAAATTCTCAGGCATAGCCTTTCAAATGATCGCTATTATTTGTGTGTTTTCATTTATAGGCATTAAGTTAGATGAGAAGTTCCCTAATGCATATAGTGCATATACTATCATTTTTTCACTACTAGGAGTCGTCTCAGCGATGTATGTAGTGATTAAGCAGGTTATGTCTATGAATAAAGATAAAGAATGATTCAGAAATTAAAACCCTTTTTAATCGTATTAATCCCTTTTACATTAGTGCTCTTTGGGATTCAATATTTAATTGTAGAACACTTAAAAGAGACCACTTCTTTTTTTTATAGTACTTGGAGTATTTATGTGTTTCATTTCTTTGCAACGTTACTTATTTATATAAGTATTCTTTTTGTACATAAAACCTTTTCAGACAAAACAGGCTTTGCTTTTATGGCCTGTAGCTTATTAAAAATGATGGCCGCTATTGTGTTTCTATTGCCTTTAATTCGCAACAGAACACAGTCTTCAATAAATGATGTTTTAGCCTTTTTTATTCCCTACTTTCTATACTTACTTATAGAAACGCTATTTGTACTTAAAACGCTGAATAAAAAATAGGTTTTACTACTCTAAAAATAAGGGCATTAAATTCTTGATTTTTTTTTTTAATTTAAGACTTCAAAATTATAATTAATACCGTACATTTGCACCGAAATTTTAGGACGATAATTTTTTATTATAAAAAGGTATGGCGATAGCACAAAAATCTATCAAATTAATTGCAATATTAGTTTTCGCTTTGGTTCCATTATTTGCAATAGCAGACAATGGCGGTAATCACGGCGATGATAAAGAATTTAACGCAAGTGAATTGATTAATAGTCACATTGGTGATTCTCATGAATTCCACATTGCAGACTGGAACGGTCACCCAATATCTTTTTATTTGCCCGTAATACTATGGACAGATAATGGATTGACTATGTTTTCTTCAGAAAAATTCCATCACGATAATACTGGACATCATGTTGTAGCAGTAAACGGTCAAGAGTTTGTACGTTACAATGATGTTATTTTTTATAAAAACAAGTTCGAAGCATTAACAGCAGCGGAAAAAGGAGCTTTTAACTTTGAGGCAAGGCCGCTGGATTTTTCAATTACTAAATTGGTGTTTTCAATGCTAATGTCTGCAATAGTTATCTTTTTATTATTTGGTTTGGTAGCGCGTTCTTATAAGAAAAATGATAAAGCACCAAAAGGACTTGCGGGTTTTCTTGAACCTTTGGTTTTGTTCGTTAAAGATGATATTGCTGTTCCCAATATTGGCGAGAAAAAGTATGCTAAGTATATGCCGTACTTGTTAACCATATTTTTCTTTATATGGATTAATAACTTAGTTGGCTTAATCCCATTCTTTCCGTTTAGTTCTAACTTAACAGGAAATATATTTTTCACGTTTGTGTTGTCATTTATCACGTTTGTGATTACAACATTTAGCGGGAATAAAGATTATTGGAAGCATATTTTAATGCCACCAGTACCAAAAGCATTATATCCTATTATGGTGCCAATTGAAATTATTGGAATGTTTACAAAACCATTTGCATTAATGATTCGTTTATTCGCAAACATTACTGCTGGTCACATTATTATATTAAGTTTAATTTCTCTAATATTCATCTTTAAAAGCGTGTTCATAGCGCCAGTTTCTGGAGCCTTCGTTTTATTTATGAGTGTCTTAGAGATGTTGGTTGCTGCACTGCAAGCGTATGTATTTACATTGTTGTCGGCATTGTTTATTGGTCAGGCTGTTGCCGAACATGACCATCATTAAATCGAGTTTTTTAATTATTAACTAAATAAATTTTATTACTATGGTATTAGCTGGAATCGGTGCTGGATTAGCTGCAATTGGAGCAGGAATCGGGATTGGAAAAATTGGTGGATCTGCAATGGATGCAATTGCTCGTCAACCAGAAGCTACTTCAAAAATTCAAACTGCAATGATTATAGCTGCCGCTCTTATTGAAGGGGTTGCACTTTTCGCAGTGGTAGTTGCTTTAATTACAAACGGGTAATTAAGTAATTTTTGAAAAGAAACTAATTCTTCCCAAAACGGTTGGTTTTGGGAAGAATTTTAAATTGAAAAAATAATTAAATAAAAATATAGATATGAACTTTACTGCACCAGAAAGTTTAATTTTTTGGACTACTATCATCTTTGTTGTATTCTTTTTCTTATTGAAAAAGTTTGCTTGGAAACCTATTTTAGGCGCCGTGAAAAGCAGAGAAGAATCTATTAATAATGCATTAGAATCTGCTGAAAACGCTAAGAAAGAAATGCAAAATCTTCAAGCAGATAACGAGAAATTGTTAAATGAAGCACGTGCAGAGCGTGAAGCAATGCTTAAAGATGCTAGAGACATTAAAAATAAAATGGTTGCCGATGCTAAAGAAGAAGCACAAGCGCAAGCAAACAAAATGATTGAACAAGCACAAATCGCTATAGATAGCGAAAAGAAAGCAGCTATGTCAGAGCTTAAAAACCACGTGGCTGGTTTGTCTGTTGATATTGCTGAAAAAATGGTGCGTCAAGAATTATCTAATAAGGACAAACAATTACAGTTGGTAGAGTCTATGTTAGGTGAAGCAAAACTTAATTAATTTAAGAAATGGTAGGAGCAAGAGCAGCAATACGATACGCAAAAGCAGTGTTAAGCTTGGCAAACGATCAAAATACAGCAGAAACTGTAAATAACGATATGAAGCTTATCGCAAAAACTATCGCCGATAGTAAAGACTTAAGCGAAATGCTTCAAAGTCCTGTGGTAAGTGCTTCAATTAAAAAAGCATCGTTATTAGAAATATTTAAAAATGTTAATGTATTAACAGTAAATACTATTGATACGTTAGTAACTAATAAACGATTAGCTTTATTAGGCGTTGTTGCTTCCGAATTTTCTAGATTATACGATGAACAACGCGGAACTGAAGTTGCTACAGTAACAACAGCTTTACCATTAACAGGAGATTTAAAAGTAAAGGTTTTAGCGAAAGTTAAAGAGCTTACAGGTAAAGACGTCGAAGTAGAAAGTGTTATAGATGAAGCAATCTTAGGGGGCTTTATCTTACGTGTAGGAGATATACAATACAACGCAAGTATTGCAAATCAACTGAGCAAATTAAAAAGAGAATTTACATTAAACTAAGATATATTTATATCTAAATAAATAATAAGATGGCAGAAGTAAAACCAGCTGAAGTATCAGCAATCTTAAAACAACAACTTTCAGGTTTTGAAGCAGGTGCTTCACTAGACGAAGTTGGAACAGTATTAACTGTAGGTGATGGTATTGTACGTGCTTACGGATTAGCTAACGCTCAATACGGAGAATTAGTCGAATTCGAAGGTGGTGCAGAAGGAATTGTACTTAATTTAGAAGAAGATAACGTAGGTATCGTATTATTAGGTGGATCAACTGGAGTAAAAGAAGGTTCTACTGTAAAACGTACCTCTCGTATCGCTTCTATTAAAGTAGGAGAAGGTATCGTTGGACGTGTTGTAGATACTTTAGGAAATCCTATCGATGGAAAAGGACCTATTGCTGGAGAGACTTACGAAATGCCTTTAGAACGTAAAGCACCTGGTGTTATTTACCGTGAGCCAGTAACCGAACCATTACAGACCGGAATTAAAGCCATTGATGCAATGATTCCAGTAGGTAGAGGACAACGTGAGCTGGTAATTGGTGACAGACAAACTGGTAAAACGGCAGTTTGTATTGATGCAATCTTAAATCAAAAAGAATTTTACGATGCAGGGGAACCTGTATATTGTATATACGTTGCTGTAGGGCAAAAGGCTTCAACAGTGGCATTAATTGCTAAAACCTTAGAGGAAAAAGGAGCTTTAGCTTATACTACAATAGTCGCTGCAAATGCATCAGATCCTGCTGCAATGCAAGTATATGCACCAATGACTGGAGCATCTATTGGAGAGTATTTTAGAGATACTGGTAGACCAGCGTTAATTGTGTTTGATGATTTATCAAAACAAGCCGTTGCTTACCGTGAGGTTTCATTATTATTAAGACGTCCACCAGGACGTGAAGCCTATCCTGGGGATGTATTTTATTTACACTCAAGATTATTAGAGCGTTCTGCAAAAATCATTAATAACGATGCTATCGCTAAAGAAATGAATGATTTACCAGATTCATTAAAGCCAATCGTAAAAGGAGGCGGTTCTTTAACTGCATTACCAATTATTGAAACACAAGCAGGTGACGTTTCAGCATATATCCCAACCAACGTAATTTCTATTACAGATGGGCAGATATTCTTAGATGGAGATTTATTTAACTCTGGTGTACGTCCAGCAATTAACGTAGGTATTTCTGTATCTCGTGTTGGTGGTAATGCACAGATTAAATCCATGAAAAAAGTATCTGGAACATTAAAATTAGATCAAGCACAGTACCGCGAATTAGAAGCGTTTGCTAAGTTTGGTTCCGATTTAGATGCCGTTACTTTAAATGTAATTGAAAAAGGAAAACGTAACGTAGAGATCTTAAAGCAAGGTCAAAACGAACCTTTTAAAGTAGAAGATCAAGTCGCAATTATCTATGCAGGTTCTAAAAACTTATTAAAGGATGTTCCTGTAAACAAAATTAAAGAATTTGAAAGAGATTTTATCGAGTTCTTAAATGCGAAACATAAAGATGTTTTAAACACTTTAAAAGCAGGGAAATTAACTGACGAGGTTACAGATACATTATTATCTGTATGTAAAGATCTTTCAGCGAAATATAAAGGATAAAAAGTTCAGAGTTCAGGGTTGTAAAAATAGTTATTTGCAACCCCATACTCATAACCCATAACTTGTAAACATGGCAAACTTAAAAGAAATACGTAACAGAATATCGTCTGTATCTTCTACAATGCAAATTACCAGTGCTATGAAAATGGTATCTGCTGCAAAGTTAAAGAAGGCACAAGATGCTATTACTGCTATGCGTCCTTATGCAGATAAGTTAACAGAGCTTTTACAAAATTTAAGCGCAACACTTGATGCAGATTCTGGAAGTAAATATGCAGCACAAAATGACGTTAAAAATGTACTTGTAGTTGCTATAACTTCAAACAGAGGATTATGTGGTGCATTTAACACTAATATTATTAAGCAAACGAATCACTTAATGAACAATGTGTATGCAGGAAAAAAGGTTTCTGTTCTTGCCATTGGTAAAAAAGCGAACGATGCTTTCGAAAAATTAGATTGTATTATCGCTAATAAAAGTGAGGTTTTAGACAATCTAACGTTTGATAATGTTGCTGCAATAGCAGAAATGCTAATGGATAAATTTGTTGCAGGTGAATTCGATAAAATCGAAATCGTTTACAATAAATTTAAAAATGCAGCCACTCAAATTGTGATGACTGAGCAGTTTTTACCAATAGTGCCAGTTGCAGGAGAAAACGGAAATACTAATCTTGATTATATCTTTGAGCCATCAAAAGAGGAGATTGTAGAAGAGTTAATTCCTAAATCTTTAAAAACACAATTATACAAAGGTATTAGAGATTCTTTTGCAAGTGAACATGGCGCTCGTATGACTGCTATGCATAAAGCAACAGATAATGCTACAGAGCTTAGAGATCAATTAAAATTGACTTATAATAAAGCACGTCAAGCTGCAATTACCAATGAAATCTTGGAAATTGTAGGTGGTGCAGAAGCATTAAATAATTAAATTTAAAATTAACCTTTTGAAATAAAGGCTTTTAAATCATAAATATAAGGCCTTGCTGATTTTCAGCAAGGCTTTTTTTATAGTATAGAATATGAATTTGTATATTTATCTAAAAAACAAATAATAATGAGATTTCATAAGCGTACACTTAAACTTCTAACGGTATTTGTTTTAGCTATAAGCCTTTTCCATTGCTCTGGCTCAAAACTAAAACTACAGAAGGAAGCCCCTTTAGCGCATAATCGTGTTTATTTCCAAGAATGGGTTGCAGGTATAAAAGATGGCGGTTCGGGTGTTAACATCTATTTCCCAAACCTAGTAATGTATAACAATACCGTTGTAGATAGTGTATTTTTTAGAAACATGAAAGGGAAGTTAAAAAGCGGTAAAGCTTCTTATTTTGCAACGATTAAAAAAGTAAAGCCTAATGCTATTCTAACTCATGACAATACCAAGGCGGTTCATGAGAATAAAGCACAACGATTTCCTTTTAAATTGGCTGCAAATGAATGCGTTATTAGCTACATAGAAAAAGGAGAGACAAAGTATTTTAAAATAGGGAATATCAAAGAAAAAGCAGGCGAATACTACCCAACGAGCCCACCTGTAAATTAAATACTGGCGTTCTAAAGGAAACAAAACATAGATATATAATACATTGAGCGTACTTAAAAAGTTCTTTAAAGACACAATAATATATGGTTTGGCTACAGTTTTGCCAAGACTTATGAATTTTGTGCTTGTTCCATTACATACAGATACTTTACCAACAGCAAGCTATTCTGATAATACAACGTTTTATGTGTATGCCGCTTTTTTTAATGTTTTGCTTACCTATGGAATGGAAACCGCTTTTTTTAGGTTTTTTAGTAAATCTAAAGAAAAGGATAAGGTGTTTTCAACAACATTTATTAGCCTTATAGTTACCACTGTTTTATTTCTAGTACTTATGCTTATTTTTAATGAGCAACTTTCAAATGCAATGGAGATAGACCAGACTTATTTTAATTTATTATTAAGCCTTTTGGTACTAGATACATTAGTTGTAGCACCCTTTGCTTATTTGAGAGCCACAGGAAGGCCAATTAAGTTTGCTGCAATAAAAATCGCAAACATTGCTGTTGTTGTGATATTAAATTTCTTTTTTCTCTGGGCCATACCTAAGTTTGGAATTAGCTTTCCAGGTTATGATAAATCAGATTTAGTAAAATATATATTTATAGCAAATTTAATCGCAAGCAGCTCTACTTTTTTATTGCTAATGCCTTATTTCTTTAAGACAAAATTACAGTTCAGTAGTACTATTTTTAAGGAATTAATAAGTTATGGGTGGCCAATTATGGTTGCGGGCATTGCATATGTAATTAATGAGAATTTCGATAAATGGATATTACCAGACGCATTAGGTAAAGATATTAATGGTGCGTATAGTGGTTGTTATAAAATAGCAGTATTTATGACTATTTTTATACAAGCATTTCGATTAGGAGCAGAGCCTTTTTTCTTCAATCATTCAAAATCAGAAAACGCAAAAGAAACTTATGCAACCATCATGAAGTATTTTGTTATTGTGGGAAGCGCGATGTTGGTTTTTATAGTTTCATATCTAGATATTTTTAAACTATTAATTGTTAGAGATGAAAGTTATTGGATCGCTATAGAGATTGTTCCCATAGTACTTTTGGCAAATTTATGCTTAGGCATTTATTTTAATTTGGCTATTTGGTATAAGTTAACCGATAAAACAAGCTATGGCATGTATCTTTCTATAGTTGGTGCACTAGTAACAGTTGTTTTCAATTTAGTAATGATAGATAAAATAGGATTTATAGCTGCAGCTTGGGCAACATTGGCAGCATACGGAGTCATGGTTATTTTATCCTACTTATTTGGTCAAAAGTATTATCCCGTACCTTATGATCTAAAAAAAATAGTGGGATATTTATTGTTAGCAATTGTTCTCGCTATCTTAGCCTTAAGAACCAATGCCAATTACTATTTAAATACTGTTTTTGTTTTATTATTTTTAATTAGCGCTTTACTGCTTGAAAGAAAAGAACTAAAACAATTAGTGAAAAAACAAACATAGATTTCTCGTTAATTATTGAAACGTTTTAATTATTATAAAAACAGATAGATCTTAAAAAATGCAAATAAAAATTATAAATAAGTCTAAACATGCTTTGCCGCATTACGAAACCGTAGCATCTGCAGGAATGGATTTAAGAGCCAATATAAACGAAAGTATAACATTAGCGCCAATGGCGCGTGCCATTGTACCTACAGGGCTATTTATAGAGCTACCTATAGGTTTTGAAGCACAGGTAAGACCTAGAAGTGGTTTGGCTGCTAAAAATGGGGTAACTGTTCTTAATGCACCAGGAACAATCGATGCAGATTATAGAGGCGAAATAGGGGTGATTTTGGTAAATTTGTCTAATACCGTATTCGTATTGGAAAACGGAGAACGTATTGCTCAATTAATCATTGCAAGCCATGAACGTGCCGAGTGGCAAGCAGTCGAATCTTTGTCGGATACAGCGCGTGGAACAGGAGGGTTTGGCAGCACTGGAGTAAAATAATTACAAGAGGGTTACCTAAAAACTTTAAAATAATAATATAATTAAAATACTGTGATAACAGATTTATAAATATGAAAATAATAGTACCAATGGCAGGACGCGGTTCGCGTTTAAGGCCGCACAGTTTAACTGTTCCTAAACCATTAATTCCAGTTGCAGGACAGCCTATTGTTCATCGATTAGTAAGAGATATCGTAAAAGTTTTAAATCAGCCTATAGAAGAAATTGCTTTTGTTTTGGGCGATCCTGCTTGGTTTGGAACTGCGGTTGTTTCTAGTTTAGAAGATTTAGCTAAAAGCTTAGGCGCAAAGGCTTCTATTTATAGACAAGATGAACCGTTAGGGACAGGACATGCTATTATGTGTGCCAAAGCATCTCTTTCTGGGCCAGCTGTTATTGCTTATGCCGATACCTTAATAAGAGCTAATTTTAATCTCGACCCAGAAGCCGATGCCGTTATATGGGTAAAACAAGTTGAGAAGCCAGAAGCTTATGGCGTAGTAAAATTAAATGAAAAGCAAGAGATTGTTGAATTGGTGGAAAAACCAGAACAGTTTGTAAGTGATTTGGCTGTTATCGGTATTTATTATTTTAAAGATGTAGCAGTGTTAAAAGACCAATTACAACACGTGTTAGACCAAAATATTATAAATGGTGGGGAATACCAAATCAATGATGGTATTAAAGGAATGATGGCAAATGGCAAAGTCTTTAAAACTGGAGAAGTTAGTGAGTGGATGGATTGCGGAAATAAAGCTGTAACTTTAGAAACAAACGCAAGAATGTTAGGCTTTTTACAAGCAGATAATGAAGAGCAATTAATATCAGATTCTGTAAAATTAGAAGAATCTAATATTATTGAACCTTGTTATATTGGAGACAATGTAATATTAAAAAACACAACGATTGGTCCAAATGTATCTATTGGTAATGATTGTGTTGTTGAAAATTCAATCGTTAAAAATAGTTTAATACAGAATAATACAACAATAAAAAATGCTAATTTAGACGAGGCTATGGTTGGAAATTTTGTTAAATATGATGGTGATTTTACCAAAATTAGTATTGGCGACTATACCATAATGGAATAACTGTTACTGATAGTTGTTAAGTTATTATAATATAAAAAAGACACCGTTTAAAAAGCTTATGAAACATAAAATCTACATATTGTACTTGCTTTTGGGAATGCTTATTTTTCCTCAATTAACCTATGCACAAGTAGATTTTAATAAAACGCCAGATGACGATTTAGGAAATGTTTCAGACGCATATCAAGAATTGTTTTTTGAAGCCTTAAAACAAAAAGGAATAGAGAACTATGATAAAGCTGTAACTGCTCTGCTTAAATGTATTGAATTAGATGACTCAAAATCTATTCTGTTTTTCGAGCTTGGCAAAAACTACAATAAACTTAAAAATTTTGGAGCTGCTGAAGATGCGTTAAAAAAAGCGATAAAAAAACAACCTGATAACGAATGGTATCTAGATGAACTTTATGAGTCTTATGTCCAACAAAAGAATTACGATAAAGCCATAAAAACAGTTAAGCAATTGGTTAAATTTCATCCCGATTATAAAGAAGACTTAGCGTCTATATATGTACGAACAAAAAAATATAAAGAGGCACTCAAAGTATTAGACGAGTTGGATGAAGAACAAGGGGTTTCTACCATGAGAGACCGGCTTCGAAATCAAATTTATAATGCCACTGGTCGCAAAAAAGAACAAATAGCCAATTTAGAAGAACGAGTAGAGAATAATCCTGAAGCAGAGAAAAATTATTTAGCATTAATTTACCGTTACAGTGAGAATGATGATAAAAAGAAGGCCTTTGAAACAGCTCAAAAGCTTTTAGAAATAAACCCAGAGTCACAACTGGTACACTTAGCATTGTATAAGTTTTATCTAGACGATGGTGACGCTCGTAAAGCCATTGAATCTATGAAAGTAGTATTGAATAGTAGGCAAATCAAACCAGAATCTAAAGCCAAGGTATTATCTGACTTTGTTAAATTCGTAGGAAAACATCAAGAATATGAAAAGGATTTAGTTGCGATTGCTTCTTTGGTGATTAATGCTGCAACAGATGGTAAGACACTTGTAGAATTGGCTCAATATTATTTAATAAAAGGGGATAAGGCAGAGGCTCTAAAATACTATTCAAAAGCGCAAAAACTAGAAGCCGATAATTTTGGATTATTACGAAATATATTATTATTACATATCGATTTAGAGCATTATACCATAGCAGAACAAAAAAGTGATGAAGCATTAGAAAAGTTCCCATCGCAACCTGTTTTATATCTTATAAATGGAGTTGCATTAAACCGTTTAGGACGTGCCAGTGATGCGGTAGATAGTTTAGAAGCAGGCTTAGATTATATTATAGACAACAACAAGATGGAAGGCGATTTTTATAAGCAATTAAGTAAGGCATACCACACACTGAACAATTTAGATAAAGCAAAAACGTTTAGTGATAAAGCAAAAGCATTAGAACTTTCAAATTAAATGAATATTAAAAATATTAAAACACCTATACTTTTACTTGTTATATTAGTTGTATTTGGTTGTAAATCAGCAAAAACAATAATAGCTACAGGAACACTAAATTCTAGTCTTTCAACAAAACAGATCGTAAAAGAAGCCAATAGCAGAAAAACTAATTTTAAAACTTTGTCTGCGCGATTAAAAATAGAAACAAATGATGGAACTAGAAGCCAATCTGTAACCGTTTCTATGCGAATGGAAAAGGACAAGGCAATATGGTTAAGTAAATTAGGAATCGTTAAAGCCTTAATTACCCCAGATAGAGTTGCTTTTTATAATAATTGGGACAATACTTATTTTGACGGGGATTTTAGATATTTGAGTGAGTTATTGGGAACAGAATTAGACTTTAAAAAAGTTCAAAATTTGCTTTTAGGAGAAGCAATTTTAGATTTGAATGCAAAAGACTATAAAAGTGACGTTAATGAAAAGTCATATGTAGTGCAACCTAAAAATCAAGATGAACTTTATGAGATCTTCTTTTTGCTTAATCCCAGTCTTTTTAAGTTGGACACTCAGGAAATAGGGCAAATTAAAGAAGGACGGTTATTACGAATAGATTATACAACATATCAAAAAATAGATGCCGAAACATTTCCTAAAATAATAGATATCGTTGCGGTTCAAAAAAATGAAGAATTAAATATTGATTTAGAATTTAAATCTGTAGCATTAAATCAAAATCTTAGATTTCCTTTTAGAATTCCTTCAGGTTACGATGAAATAGAATTAAAGTAATGATTAAAAAACCGGTATATAGCTTCTTTGTTATAAGTTTCTTTTTATTAAGTCACACGTTAGTGTTTTCTCAAAACGGAAAACAAAAAGAGCTAGAAGCTAAACGCGTTGCATTACGAAGAGAAATACAAAAGATAAATACTTTGGTTTCATCAAATAAATCCAAAGAAAAATCTCAGATTTCGTTAATAGAAGATCTTAATTATAAAGTTAACGTAAGGCGCAACCTAATTAAAGTAACGAATCAGCAGGCGAATTTACTTACCCGAGAGATAAATAGTAACCAAAAAGAAATATCATCGCTTAGAAGCGAGCTTAAGGCACTTAAAACAAATTATGGGAATATGATTGATAAATCATATAAAAATAAGAACAAACAAAGTCGTGTTATGTTTTTATTATCAGCAAGCAGTTTTAAACAAGCGTATAAGCGTATACAGTATATCAATCAATATGCAAATTACCAAAAACAACAAGGCGAAAACATTAAACTAAAAGCCCAAGCTTTACAGAACTCAAATATTTTGTTGTTGGCTCAAAAAAAAGAAAAGCGCAATTTGATTAGTGAAAACAAATTGGCACAAAAAGAACTTGAGAAAGAGCTAAAGCAGCATAATCTTATAATGCGTTCGATAAAAAAGGACCTAAAGAAGTACACTGCGCAAATTAGAAAAAAGGAAAAAGAGGCCAGTAAGATCGATAAACAAATCGATAAAATTATTAGAGATGCAATTATAAAATCTAATAAGGAAAAAGTAAAGAAAAATACTAAATCGGTTAAGTTTGCTATGGCGCCAGAAGATAAAGCTTTAGCAAAGAGTTTTTTAGGGAATAAAGGCAAACTGCCATGGCCAGTTGAAAAGGGAGTGGTGAAAGTACGTTATGGAAAACAGCCCTCTCCAATAGATAAAACGCTTATTATTAATAGTAATGGCGTACGAATTTCTACAAGTAAAGGCGCAAAAGTACGTGCAGTTTTTAATGGTGTCGTTTTAAGAATAATCAAACCTAAACGTAGTAATCCAACGGTATTAATTAAACATGGAAATTATATTACTGCTTACAAAAACCTTGGTAAATTATACGTTAAGCAAGGGGATAAAGTTAAAACTAAGCAGGATATCGGAGAAGTTTTTACACATCCTAAAACAGGCGAAAGCACATTAAGATTTAGCATTTATAAGGAGACTAAAACGCAAAACCCAGCAAGTTGGATTTATAGAATGTAATAACTTTATAATCTTACAACAACATAACCTCTTCGTGTTTTTTTATAATGATTACCATTCCAGAAATAGTACCGACGCCCTCTAACGTTTACTATTTTATAATATCTTGGAGCCTTTTTTATATACACCGTTTGGACTGACCTTGTAGTAACTCTAGTTACACAAGAAGCTAAACTTAAAGCAAAAAAGACCGATAAAATAATGCTTAGAATTCTCATAGATTGTTATGGTTTTAAAAGAGAAACTATAGGACTATAAGAGTTCAAAAAAGTTTAAATAATAAACTGTTTTATTTTAAAAACATTAAAAATACTATTTAAATAAGGCCTTTAATTCGGTAGCGTCATTAGGTTTCATTTTTCCAGCAAGAACTAAACTGAGTTGTTTACGTCTTAAAGCACCTTCAAAACGTTCTTTCTCTAGTTTTGTCTCAACTATAGATTCTGGAACAGTAACAGGTCTTCCTGTATCATCCACGGCAACAAAAGTGTATATCGCTTCATTGGCCTTAATGCACTCTCCAGATTCTCTATCTTCAATCCATACATCTATAAATACTTCCATAGAGCTCGTAAATGCTCTTGAAACCTTAGCTTCAATAGTAACAACACTACCTAATGGTATGGAGCGGTTAAACGCAACGTGATTTACAGAAGCTGTAACGACAATACGACGCGAATGGCGTCTAGCTGAAATACTCGCAGCACGATCCATCCTAGCGAGTAATTCACCACCAAATAAATTGTTTAAAGGATTTGTTTCGCTAGGTAAAACTAAATCGGTTAAGATTGTTTTAGATAATTCTACTGTTTTTGCTTGCATAAATATTAAATATTGTTCCCGAGCATATGCGGGAACCGTCAATTAAAACGCAAAGGTAAGTGGATTTAAAACCTTAAATTCTATATTTTAGAATTAATTAAGATTTTAAAAAAGAAATTAAGTGATATAGTAGAGTATTTTATTAATCCAGTTGTTTTACGAGTAACCAAGCATCTTTATTATTTGATGTCCTTATCGTATTTAAAGCTTCTAAAGCTTCGGCTCTATCCATATGGCTAGAATAAGCTACCTGATGTAAGCCGTATTTATTAATGCCAATCTTTTTAGCATCAAAACCTTGAGCAATTAGTTCTTCTATCTTTTTGTCTCTATTCTCTTCAACTCTAAAAGCGCCTGCTACAATATGATAATTCCCAGACTGTTTCTTTACATTTAACGTTACCGCGGGTAAAGTGTTGCTCATAACAAATGTTGCTTCTTGAATTTTGCTTTCGAGTTGCTTATTGGCTTCTTCTTGAGCTAATTGATTATGTGAATTTATACCGTTTATATAATAATTTGAAACGGCAAAACCTCCAAGAGTTAATGCTATTACAGCAATAGCAGCATATTTTAGATAAGGCCTAGTTTTTCGTTTTTCTAGTACAATATTAGGTTTAACAACTTTAATGTTTTCCTTAGACGTTTTACGAGTTACAGTAGGTGAAACAAATTGTGACAAACCAAAAGCATCTGTTAGGTAATTTAAATGGTAAGAGGGATTAAACTGTATTTTGCCCTCCTTATTTAATGTTAGATCACCAATGTTTTTAAACTTAAGGGTTTTATTTTCTTTCAATTGTGACTTTAAAGATACAACAGCATCTTCAATTTTTTTTGAAGCAGCTTCAAATGATATTTTTTCGGCATCAGCAATATAATGTGCTAATAAACCATCATTAGTTTGTATTTGCTCATTAAAGGATAGGCGTTTCTTTGGTGGATAAAACGCATTTGTAGATTCATGTACTGTTGCAGATACGTGCTGTGATAAAAAAGCACCAAATTTAGGTACCGTTACACATTCATAACGGTACAACAAATCGCTTATGTAAGTCTCTAATTGCATAATAACAAAGTTAGACATTTATTAAAATAGAATAAAATTTGTCTGGCATTAGTTATTAACAGCATTAAAATTCTTTTCTTGTAGACTCTAAATCAACCTTGTAAAATGAATGAAACAGACTTACTTAATACTCTGGCACTTCAAAAAGGCTCTAGAATAGGAGATACAACAGCAAAGAAATTAATAAATCATTGCGGCTCTGTTGAAGGTGTTTTGAAAGAAAAACGACAAAATTTGTTGAAAATTAACGGGATAGGGGATTTAATAATTAGAGATTTGTTTACAAATAAGCATTTTAGAGCAGCTGAAAAAGAGCTGGAATTTATTAAAAAAGAGAAGGTTAGGTGCCATTTCTTTAGATCCGATGATTATCCCGAAAAGTTAAAACACTGTATTGACAGTCCTATTTTATTATTCGAATCAGGGAACATAAAGCTAAATAGAAAACACATTATAAGTGTTGTTGGAACGCGTAAAATTACGACCAGTGGGATAGCTTTTTGTGAAAAACTTATTGAAGAGTTAGCTGTATACAACCCCGTAATCGTCTCTGGTTTTGCCTATGGAACAGATATTACAGCGCATAAAGGGGCTATAAAACATAAATTGCAAACGGTTGCTTGCCTAGCACATGGTTTAAATCAAATCTACCCTAAACCGCACAAGAAATATATGAAAGCTGTAGAAGATAATGGTGGGTTTTTTACAGATTTTTGGAGTACAGATGCATTTGATAGGAATAATTTTTTGAAGCGGAATAGAATTATAGCTGGACTTAGTGAGGCTACCATTGTTATTGAATCTGCTGAAAAGGGAGGGAGCTTAGTAACTGCAGATATTGCGAATTCCTACAATAGAGATGTCTTTGCTGTGCCAGGACGCACTACCGATTCTCAAAGTGTAGGGTGTAATAATCTTATAAAACAACAGCGAGCACACTTGTTGTCAACACCATTAGATGTGGCGTATTTATTGAATTGGCAACTGGAAGAAAAACAAAAATCAGTAATACAAAAACAATTGTTTATAAGGCTTAATGATGATGAAAGAAAAGTGTACGATTATTTAAAAGCGCACCAGAAGCAGGTTCTTGATAGTATTGCATTAAATTGTAATATGCCAATTTATAAGTTAGCAGGGGTATTATTAAATATGGAATTGAAAGGAGTCGTGAGGCCTTTACCAGGGAAATTATTTGAAGTGATATAAATGGTTTAATAAGTTAAGCAATCTCTTTTTCTTGTATAATATATGAGAAGTTTAAGAGTTCTTGTTTGTGATGAAAAGAAAATAATTTAAATAAAAAAAATCTGAACAAGTTTATAATTGTTCAGATTTTATAATTTTTTATGGAATAATTAATATCCAATTTTATGTCTAACTCTTTTTAAAACCTCATCTGCAATACGTTTTGCTTTTTCAGCACCTTTGGCTAAAGCTGCATCGATAGCGTCTAAATTATTCATATAGTAGTCATAACGCTCACGTTGATTTTTAAAACGGGTTAGAATTAATCCAAACAAAGCTTGTTTAGCATGTCCATAACCATAATTGCCATTTTCATAATTAGCTTTCATTGTTTCAACTTCCGATTCCGAAGCTAATAGTTTGTATATAGCAAAACAATTACATGTTTTCCAGTCTTTTGGATCTTCTAAAGCTGTGCTGTCTGTTTCAATACTCATAATTTGTTTACGCAGTTTTTTTTCTGGTAAAAATATATTAATAGTATTGCCCTTGCTTTTGCTCATTTTGGCTCCGTCTGTACCAGGGATTAACATGGTTTCTTTTTGAATTTCGGCCTTCGGTAAAACAAAGGTTTCTCCCATTTTGGCATGAAAACGAGAGGCGACATCTCTTGTCATTTCAATATGTTGTTCTTGGTCTTTTCCAACGGGTATCGTTTCAGCATCATATAATAAGATATCTGCAGCCATTAGCATAGGATACGTAAATAAACCACCATTAACATCGTCTAGTCTATCGGCTTTATCTTTAAAACTGTGTGCTAACTCTAAGCGTTTAAAAGGAAAAAAACAATTGAGATACCATGTTAATTCAGTTACTTGTGGGATATCACTTTGTCTGTAAAACACTGTTTTTTCTATGTCTAGGTCAAAGGCTAGCCAAGTAGCAGCTGTAGAATAAGTATTGTGTCGTAAAAGCGCCCCATCTTTTATTTGAGTTAAAGAATGCATGTCTGCTATAAATAAAAAGGAATCATTAGATTCGTTTTTAGACATTTCTATCGCTGGAATTAAAGCGCCTAAAATATTTCCTAGATGCGGTGTTCCTGTACTTTGTATTCCTGTAAGTATTCTTGCCATAACATTACCTGTGTTACAGGTCTTTCATTAATTAATATTCTAATAACAGTATTAAGGTTGCAAAGGTAATTTTTTTATATAAAAGGAAAATGAATTACTTCAAATCAATTATGTATTTTTGGAGCCTATGATTGTATTTAAGCACTTTTTTTGGCTACTATATCGTATTTGGTTTTATGTACTTGTTGCTATACCAATAATCGTATTATTCCCTTTTCTACTAGTCTCCATTTTAAAGGAGTCTTGGTATCCTTATTTTTTTAAATTGGCACGAATATGGGCACGATTCATATTAATCGGAATGGGATTTAAAACAAGAGTTGAGCGAGACCAGATAACAAATAGGAATGACAGTTATATGTTTACAGCCAACCATACTTCAATGATAGATATTATGTTAATGCTTGTGGTTGTTAAAAACCCGTTTGTATTTGTAGGGAAAGCAGAATTAGCAAAAATACCATTATTAGGCTTTTTTTATAAACGGACGTCTATTTTGGTCGATCGAAACAACCCTAAAAGTAGGCAAGCTGTATTTTTAAGAGCTCAAAAACGTTTGCAAGATGGTTTGAGTATATGTATCTTCCCAGAAGGCATGGTGCCAGAGGAGCATATTGATTTAGCTGAGTTTAAAGATGGGGCTTTTCGTTTAGCTATTAATCATCAAATACCAATAGTGCCTTTAACTTTTGCGGATAATAAAAAGCGGTTTTCATACACTTTTTTTAGCGGAAGTCCAGGTAAGATGCGTGTTAAAATGCATCGTTTTATTAGTACTAAAGGTCTAAAAACCGAAGATACTAAAAGATTGAATAGTAAAACAAGAACGGTTATTTTAAATCAATTAGATTATTATAAAGCATAATGATGAAAAAAGCCACTCATGGCACCGAACAGCTTTTTGTCATCATTGTTCTCGCTACAGTCGAGAAAATTAAGGTATTACTACCCTAATTAAAATTTATAACTAAAACCTGTGTGAATACCAATAATGAATGGTTTAAAATCGCCAGAGACTTTATCAAAAGCATTGATTTGATATTTAAATACAGGTTCTAGGTTGAATTTAAAAACTTTAGTAAACTTATAATCTAAACCTAGGCCTAAATTTGTGCTAAAGCTAATGTTGTTTATATTATTCGCTTCGCCAATTAATGTTTTGCGGTTTTCTACTTCTGTAACCACCTGATTATCGCCTAATATAAAAGTACTCATACCTCCAATTATATTGAATCCAAAACGCTTGTTTATAAGGCTGTATTCTAATTCTAAAGGGATTTCCATATAACTTATACGTTGACTTAAAGCTGCATTTAATTCATCATTAGCAATATCACTTATTTGTTGAATAGCAAGGCTACTTGTGCTTAAAGCAGATAATGTTTGTCCTTGGTTGTTTGGAATAAAATCAACATTTCTTAAAGGAGGAGGGTTTGCTGCGCTAGATAAGGTTTCATAGATAATAACATTTGCCGTGTCATAGCTTAAATTGAGCTTGTTTAATCCTGTGCGTATTTTAAACCTGTTATTAAGTGCGTAACCTATTTGTATTCCGTAACTAGTGTTTAGTTCACCATTTTTTGGGTTATCAATAAATTGATCGTCAAAATGAGAGCCTTTGCCAAGTGTGTTATAGTATACAGGAGCGATATTCATATTGACAGACCATTTATTTAAAGCGGTCTTCTCTTTTGTGTTCGTTTTTTTGTTTTTGACAATGGCTTCTTCTACAGCATTAGATTGTATATAACTTATACTATTTCCTTTTTTATTTAGTAAGCTAACTAATGTTAATGGATTTGTATTAGTAATGTTTAGCTGTTTGCTTTTAGTTGTTTGTATTATTGAAGGGTGTTTTCTCGTATTAGATGATATAAATCCAGAGTTGTAAAGCTTGGGGGTGTTTTTGCTGTTAACAATAGTATCTTTAAATGTGAAATCCCTAGAATTATTTATTTTATTAGAGGTTTTCGTAATTGTGTTACGCTTTAGGGCTCCTTGTGACGAGAAAAATGGATTAGAGTTTTTGAACGTATTTTTTTTTGTGGGATGCTTATGAGCTGTTTTTGTTTTCGTATTTGGCGTTGTTTTTTGTGCTTTTAACAAATGTTGAGTGTTTGCCTTAATAGGGGAGCGTTTTTGTTTTGTTAAGGTGTTTTTTTTCTTGTTTAAAATTAAGGGGTTGCTGTTGGTATTGTCGTTATGGTTTGTTGTGTTTTTTGAGTCATTAATTTCTTTGAGGTTACTTTTTGTTGGATTAATTATGGAGGGCGTATTATTTAAGTTGGAACTCTTATTATTATTATTATTATTATCCGTAATGATAAGAGAATCAAGGTGCTTTTTTGAGGTCTTGATATAAGTAAAACCTATGGCGGTGAGTAGTAATAAAATAGCAACGGTGCTTGCAAGCTTAGTCCGTAATGAAAAAACTCTTTTTTGTTTTTGTTTTGGGAGGTCTAGTTGCCTTTGAATATTTTTCCAAACAGTTGTATCTGGAGTCCTTTCAAAGTCTTTAAATTTCTCTTGAAAAAGTCTATCTATGTGCTTCTTGTCATTCATTATAATGATTGGGAGTGTAGCCCCATTTTATGTTCTAGAATCTTTTTTTTTAAAATTCGTCTTGCTCTAGCCAGATTAGATTTTGATGTTCCTAAATTTATGTTTAACATTTCTGAAATATTGCTGTGGGAATAACCATCTAAAACGTAGAGATTAAAGACTAATCGGTAACGATCTGGTAGTTCTTGAATAATTTTCAATAAAAAATCTATAGAGACTTCATCGTCATCATCTTCAATAGAAATGGTTTCGTCTTCTATAATATCTTCATTGATAATATCAAAAACCCCTTGGTTTCTGTAGCGCTGTAATGCCGTGTTTATCGTTATTCGTTTAAGCCAGCCTTCAAAAGAGCCTGCATTTTTATATTGCTCTATTTTTTTAAAGATGGTTATAAAGGCGTCTTGTAAATTATCTTCAGCTTCAGCGTAATTTCTAGAATACTTTAAAGAAGTTGAAAACAATTTGCTAGAAAAGAGCATGTAGAGCTCACTTTGAGCTTTAGTATCGTTAATTTTACATTTATGTATGAGTTGTTTTAAACTCAATTTTTTTCACGTTTAGTTAATATTTCATTGATGCTACAGGAACTCCTATCGTTAAGTGGATATTTTTTAATTATTGTCTTTTAATACACTTATGTGAGTCGCTTTAAAATTATTGCCTTGATTAGTATATATCATTAAAAGTAAGGCAAGTTGTGGGTGTAAGGCAAAAAAGTGTAATCACATATGTTTTTATCTAATTCGAATTCTTGATAGTTATTAGTCAATGAGTATGACTAATATAACAAGAGGGCGCTAAATAAGATTATTAAAGATATGTGTATTTTTTTATTTTAAACTCTTAAAACTAAAACCTACGTTTTTTAAGAGATGCATGAAAATGCAAAAGGTTGCGTGTTAAAAATAAAAAATCCCGAATATATCGGGATTTAATTTTATTTTTCGTCTTTAATGGCTTTTTTTATTTTTTCTTCAAGCTCATCAAATAACTCTGGGTTATCTTTAATTATAGCTTTTACAGCATCTCGGCCTTGGCCTAATTTAGTTTCATCATAACTAAACCATGAGCCGCTCTTTTTGACAATGCCTTTGTCTACAGCTACATCAAGTATTTCGCCAACTTTACTAACACCTTCTCCATACATAATATCGAATTCGGCTAATTTAAATGGAGGGGCTACTTTGTTTTTCACAACCTTAACTCTCGTCTTGTTACCCATAACTTCGCCATCGGTACTTTTTATTTGTGTAGAGCGTCTAATATCTAAACGTACTGAAGCATAAAATTTTAATGCATTACCTCCAGTAGTAGTCTCGGGATTTCCAAACATTACACCTATTTTTTCACGTAATTGATTAATGAAAATTACAGTGCAATTTGTCTTGCTAATTGAAGCGGTTAGTTTTCTCAAGGCCTGTGACATTAAACGTGCATGGAGTCCCATTTTGGAATCTCCCATTTCTCCTTCAATTTCACTTTTAGGTGTTAATGCAGCTACAGAATCTACAACAACAATATCGATAGCGCCAGAACGAATTAGATTATCTGCAATCTCCAAAGCTTGTTCTCCATTATCCGGTTGTGAAATAATTAGATTATCTATATCTACACCTAATTTTTCGGCATAAAAGCGATCAAAAGCATGCTCTGCATCAATAAATGCAGCGATGCCACCAGCTTTTTGGGCTTCTGCTATAGCGTGTAAGGTTAACGTTGTTTTACCAGAAGATTCTGGACCGTATATTTCGATTACTCGTCCTCTGGGATACCCTCCAACACCTAATGCAATATCTAAGCCTAAAGAACCAGAAGGGATCGCTTCAACATCAACAATAGCTGCGTCGCTCATTTTCATTACTGTTCCTTTTCCATAAGCTTTGTCTAGTTTATCTAGAGTAAGCTTAAGCGCCTTTAATTTCGCTTCTTTTTCATTGCTCATTATTATGATATTTTTGTATTATTCGTGCTAAAATACCAATTCTTTTCAGGTATTACAATTTTATCACGCAACCTTTTTATACTTTATGCGTCTACTAAATAAAGCGGGAAAAAATTTGCTATGAGAAAGAATAATTAAGCCCGACTTTAAAATGATTTATCTTTAGTTTTCAGTATTAAAGACATGAAATATTTAAAAAAAACAATAATAATGAATGCTTTAGGTGTTCCAGCTATTGTCTTTGTGAATAGTAGTTGTAAAGCCGATGGGGGTTAGCTCGTTCTTTAATTTTTAAGAAAAAAAATTAGTAACGAGTTAGTCTATTAAAAGTCCTTACACATAGTATAGGGACTTTTTTTGTTTAATTTTTAAAGCGTATTAAAGCGATTGACTGTGAAGTTAATTTGTTGGAATCATATTAAGTGGTATTTTTGCAAAAAAAATCTTTAACCTTAAAAATAGTATAGCATGCAACTGTACAATAAACTAAGTGCCAAGGAAAGAGCAGAACTAATAGCAAATGCTGGTAAAGAGCGTTTAACTCTTTCTTTTTATCAATATGCAAATATTGAAAACCCTCAATTACTTCGGGATCATTTATTCATTACTTGGAATATATTGGATGTTTTAGGGCGTATTTACGTGGCTAATGAAGGTATTAATGCGCAACTATCGCTTCCGGCAGATCGTTTTAATGAATTTAAGATGCACCTAGACACCATAGACTTTCTAAAAGGAATTAGATTAAATATTGCGGTAGAGCAAGATAATATGTCCTTTTTGAAGCTGAAAATTAAAGTTCGTAATAAAATTGTAGCCGATGGTTTAAATGATAAAACTTTCGATGTTACTAATAAAGGGATTCATGTTGCTGCGGAAAGGTTTAATGAGTTTATAGAAGATGAGAATACCGTATTGGTAGATATGAGAAATCATTATGAAAGTGAAATAGGTCACTTTAAAAATGCTGTAAGACCTGATGTGGATACGTTTAGAGAATCACTGGATATTATAGAAGATGATTTAAAAGATCATAAAGCGAATAAAAACTTAGTGATGTATTGTACTGGAGGGATTCGTTGTGAGAAAGCTAGTGCTTATTTTAAACATAAGGGATTCAAGAATGTGTATCAATTAGAAGGCGGTATTATTGAATATACGAGACAGGTCAAAGCACAAGAACTAGAAAATAAGTTTATTGGAAAAAACTTTGTTTTTGATGACCGTAGGGCAGAAAAAATTAGTGAAGATGTTATCGCTAATTGCCACCAGTGTGGAAGCCCTTGCGACACACATGTTAATTGTGCAAACGAAGCGTGTCATTTATTATTTATACAATGTGAAACCTGTAAAGAAGAAATGAATAATTGCTGTTCAACAAACTGTAAGGAAATTACAGCATTACCTCATGACGCTCAAAAAGCTTTACGTAAAGGGCAAGGGAATAGTAATGATATTTTTAAAAAAGGACGCGCAGATCATTTGCCATATAAGAAAGACTTGAGAAATATATTTGAAACACTAAAAAAATAATCAAGTTACTTTAATACAAAATAATAAAAAAACTCGAAGTATCTCTTCGGGTTTTTTATTATTTTCAAGTCTTTAGAATAATCTTATCTTTACAATCAAAATTTAACCAATTATACGGTAAGTCTCTCAAAAAGAGGGGTTTTGTAATTCAAAAGCATTTGCGGATTTTCATCAATAGAAAAGCAAATAAATATTAATCGTCTTCTGGTATCTATGGTATTCAGAATCAATATATAATAATCATATGGCTTGTGCAAGTTGCTCAACAAAGGATGGTAGCCCACGTGGTTGCAAAAACAATGGTACTTGTGGTACCGATAGCTGTAATAAATTAACTGTTTTCGACTGGCTGTCTAATATGTCTATTCCCAATGGCGAAAGCCCTTTTGACTTTGTTGAGGTTCGATTTAAAAATGGGAGAAAGTATTATTATAAAAACACAGAGAATTTATCGTTGTCTATTGGTGATATTGTGGCAACACAAGCGCAATCAGGACATGATATAGGAATGGTTACTTTGTCTGGAGAGTTGGTTCGCGTGCAAATGAAGCGTAAAAAAATCAGTAAAAAACCAGAAGATATTTTAAAAGTATACCGTAAAGCATCACAGAAGGATATAGATATATGGTCTGCTGCTAGAGATAAGGAGGAGCCAATGAAAGTTAGGGCGCGCCAATTTGCAATAGATTTGAAGCTGCAAATGAAAATTTCTGATATTGAATTTCAAGGAGATGCTAGTAAAGCAACCTTTTACTACACTGCTGAAGAGCGTGTAGACTTCCGGGAATTAATAAAGGTGTTCGCTAAAGAGTTTCGAACGCGAATAGAAATGAAGCAAGTCGGGTTTAGGCAAGAAGCAGCAAGATTAGGAGGGATAGGGTCATGCGGTCGAGAACTCTGCTGTTCTACTTGGTTGACAGATTTTAGGTCTGTAAGCACATCAGCAGCACGATACCAGCAATTATCATTAAATCCGCAAAAATTGGCAGGGCAATGTGGGAAATTAAAGTGTTGTTTAAACTATGAATTGGACTCCTATTTGGATGCTTTGAAAGCTTTCCCTAAAACGGATGTAAAACTATACACCGAAAAAGGTACTGCTGTATGTCAAAAAACAGATATTTTTAAAGGTCATATGTGGTATGCTTATGAAGGGGAATGGATGAATTGGCATAAGATTACTACTGCTCAAGCTAGGGAAATCATTGATTTAAATAAAGACAGGGAGAAAGTCGCTAGTTTAGAAGAGTATGCTTCAGATTTGATAGAAGATACTAAAGTAGAATTTGAGAATGTTGTAGGTCAGGATAGTTTAACACGTTTTGATAATCCAAAAGGGAATAAAAAACGTAAAAACAATAGGAGTAAGAATAACAGAAATAAGAATAAGAGAAACCCTCAAAATAAAAATAATAAACCTCAAAATAGAACAAATAAATCTAATAATAATGCTAAAAAACCTGCGAGAAAGTAGAATAATAGTATGGGGTAATTTGCTATTATGTGTGTTGATGTTTTGCTCATGTGATTCAACTAGTGTTTTTGATAAATACAAGACTGTTTCTAATACTTGGGATAAGGATGAGACGGTTCAATTTAATATTCAAGCACCAGATTCCTTAACCCCCTATAATTTATTTGTCAATATTAGGAATACTAAGGATTATAAATACAATAATTTATTCTTAATAGTGGAAATGAATTTTCCTCATGGAAAAATTATTAAGGACACCCTAGAATATAAGATGGCAAATGCCGATGGTGAATTGTTAGGTGTTGGTTTGACCGGAGTAAAAGAGAATAAACTATGGTATAAACAAGGTGTTGTGTTTAATGAGGCTGGAGAATATGTGGTTAATATTCAGCATGCTATGCGAAAAAATGGTGATGTTAATGGTATTCAGAAGCTTGAAGGAATAACTGATGTAGGGTTTAGAATAGAAACCCAAAAATAGAGGTTTTAAGCAATTTTTTAATAGAGTTTCAAAAGTGAATTTGGGACCATATAGAACTATATATAAAAGAGAAGTAATTTATGGCTAAGGCAAAACAAGTGAAAGAGAATCAGGGTTTTGAAAAATATATACGTTGGTTTTGGATACTATTTTTAGGCGGGGTGCTATTAATTGTGTTATTGTTTTCTTTAGCATCATGGGGTGTCTTTGGTGATATGCCAGACCACACAGTTTTGGAGAATCCTAAAACGAATTTGGCCGCAGAAATTATTTCTAGCGATGAAAAAACACTAGGTAAATTCTATTTAAACGATAATAGAACACCAGTTAGTTATAAAGAATTACCTAAGCATTTAATAGATGCGCTTGTTGCTACGGAAGATGCTAGGTTTTATGAGCATTCTGGGATAGATGCTAGAGGGACCTTAAGGGCGGCTGTTTTTTTAGGTAAAAATGGAGGTGCTAGTACAATATCTCAACAGCTAGCAAAGCAATTATTTCATGGCGAAAGAGCCAAAGGGTGGCGAAAATATACTCAGAAATTTAAAGAATGGATTATAGCTATTCGTTTGGAACGCCAGTATACTAAAGAAGAAATATTGGCACAGTATTTCAATATTTATGATTTTGGTAATAATGGTGATGGTATTCGTTCTGCGTCAAGAATTTATTTTGGTAAAGAACCCATAGAATTAGAGTTAAAAGAGGCTGCAATGCTCGTAGGGATGTTTAAAAACTCTTCTTTTTATAATCCAAGACGTAATCCTGTTGGAGTTAAAAACAGAAGAAATGTCGTATTATATCAAATGGAGAAATACGGATATATTACGAAAAAGATTAAAGATTCTCTTCAAAAAACCGAATTAGACCTTAATTATTCTCCAGAATCGCACAGTAAAGGTCCAGCGCCTTATTTTAGAGCCTTTCTTTCAAAAGAAATGAAAAAATGGATAAATGATAATCCAAAACCAGATGGTTCTAAATACAATCTATATAATGATGGTTTAAAAATTTATACCACTATAGATTCCCGAATGCAAAAATATGCTGAGGAAGCTGTGATGAAGCATATTTCAAAATTACAAGCTGAATTTTTTCATCAAAACACACCCAAGCGTAATCCAACAGCTCCTTTTTTAGATTTAACTAAAAAAGAGGTGGATAAATTAATGAGAAACGCAATGAGCAGAGGTGAGCGTTGGCGGATTTTAAAAAAACAAGGCAAGTCTAAAAAAGAAATTATTGAGTCCTTTAATATTCCTACAAAGATGACCGTTTTTGCATGGAAAAACGGCAAAACGATGACTATAGATACTATTATGAAACCAATAGATTCTATGCGATATTATAAGCATTTTCTTCATGCTGGAATGATGAGTATGGACCCGCAAACGGGGCATGTGAAAGCTTGGGTGGGAGGAGTCGATAATACCCATTTTCAATACGATCATGTAAAACAAGGAAAACGACAAGTTGGGTCTACATTTAAACCTTTTGTTTATGCTACTGCAATAGACCAATTACATATGTCACCTTGCGATACACAACCATTATCACAAATAACCATTGAGGCTAATAAGTATGGAAATCCAGAACCATGGACACCAAAAAATTCTGATGGCAAATATGGAGGAGAAAAAACATTAACTTATGCTTTAGCGCATTCTGTAAATACGGTTACAGCACGTTTAATGAATAAAGTCGGTCCACAGCCGGTAGCTACATTGGCAAAAAATTTAGGCATCACTTCAAATATCCCCGAAGTCCCCTCTATAGCTTTAGGGACTCCAGATATTAGCGTTTACGAAATGGTAGGAGCCTATTCAGCTTTTGCGAATAAAGGGGTGTATACAAAGCCCGTAATGATAGAAAGAATTGAGGATAAAAACGGGACGGTATTGTATCAATTTACACCAGAAACAAAAGATGTGTTAAGTGCAGAATCTGCATATGTTACAGTTAAGCTTATGGAAGGTGTAACAAAAGAAGGTTCTGGTGTGCGATTAAGAACCAAAGGAGCAGATAAAAGACGAGCAGATTTTAGAGAAGTAGTAACAGGGTATCCTTATGAATTTAAAAACCCGATTGCAGGAAAAACAGGAACAACACAAAACCAAAGTGATGGGTGGTTTATGGGAATGGTACCCAATTTAGTAACAGGAGTTTGGGTAGGAGCTGAAGATAGAGCGGCGCATTTTAAATCTATAATATACGGACAAGGCGCAGCAATGGCTTTGCCTATTTGGGGAATGTATATGCGTAGCTGTTATGAAGATGAAAGTTTAAGTATCTCTAAAGCAGATTTTGAGAAGCCTATGAATTTATCAATTAAAGTTGATTGCGATGAAGATGAGGGGATTAATGACCTTGATAAAGAAGTTAAAACAAAAGAGGATGATAATTCAGACGATTTTGACCTGTAATTTTAATAAAAAGTAAAAAAATATATTTGAAAGCCATTCGTTATAGAATGGCTTTTTTATTTCTTAATTTTAAGCACAATAAATTTTGAATAGATGATAAACAAAAAAGTAAACTCGATAGATCAGGCAATGATTGGAATTGCTGATGGTATGACCTTTATGCTTGGTGGTTTTGGTTTGTCTGGGATACCAGAAAATGCTATAGCAGCTTTGGTGGAAAGTGGTGTAAAAGACTTAACCTGTATTTCGAATAATGCGGGAGTAGATGATTTTGGATTAGGGTTGTTATTACATAAACGTCAAATAAAAAAAATGGTCTCATCTTATGTTGGGGAAAATGATGAATTTGAAAGACAAATGCTATCTGGGGAGCTCGATGTAGAGTTAATTCCACAAGGAACACTTGCCGAACGCTGTAGAGCTGCTCAAGCAGGTTTCCCTGCGTTTTATACACCTGCTGGTTATGGAACTGAAGTGGCTGAAGGAAAAGAGACGAGAGAATTTAATGGTAAAATGTATGTTTTAGAACAAGCTTTTAATGCAGATTTTGGGTTTGTAAAAGCATGGAAAGGCGATGAGGCAGGAAATTTAATATTTAAAGGAACAGCACGAAATTTCAATCCTAATATGTGTGGTGCTGCAAAAATAACTGTTGCCGAGGTTGAGGAGCTTGTGCCTGTGGGAACTTTAGATCCAAATCAAATACATATTCCAGGGATATTTGTTCAGCGTGTTTTTCAAGGTGAGCAATATGAAAAAAGAATAGAGCAACGGACCGTTAGAAAGAGAAATTAAAATATTATGTTAGATAAAACAGGAATAGCAAAGCGTATAGCAAAAGAAGTGCAAGATGGGTACTATGTAAATTTAGGAATAGGAATCCCAACATTAGTGGCAAATTATGTGAGAGAAGATATTGAAGTAGAGTTTCAGAGTGAGAATGGTGTTTTGGGAATGGGGCCATTTCCATTTGAAGGTGAAGAGGATGCAGATATTATTAATGCCGGTAAACAAACCATAACTACATTGCCAGGAGCTAGTTTCTTTGATTCAGCGACCAGTTTTTCAATGATAAGAGGAAAGCATGTAGATTTAACCATTTTAGGGGCTATGGAAGTTGCTGAAAATGGAGATATAGCCAATTGGAAAATCCCAGGGAGAATGGTTAAAGGTATGGGGGGAGCTATGGATTTAGTAGCTAGTGCAGAAAATATTATTGTAGCCATGATGCATACTAATAAACGAGGAGAGTCTAAACTTCTTAAGAAATGCTCACTACCATTAACCGGTGTTGGTTGTGTAAAAAAAATAGTAACAAACTTGGCGGTTTTAGAGGTTACTAAAAATGGGTTTAAGTTATTAGAACGTGCTCCAGGAGTTTCAGTAAAAGAGATTCAAGATGCAACAGAAGGAACGCTTTTAGTGGAAGGTGATGTGCCAGAAATGAAGCTCTAAGTGGGGATGATTATTCAATTAATTAACCCCTCATCTTTCTAATCAGATGTCTGTGAAGAAGGTTTATAAAATAACGCTATGTATTATTTTATTAGTAAGCTTTGTTTTAATAGTTGTAATTAATAATGTGCTGCCTTATGCTATTTTACAGCCACAGAGAGTCAACGGGCGTAATCATTTAGAGCTTCAAAAGCAGAAATATAAAACGGTGAGCTTAGTTACAGCAGATGGTATTGTACTTAAAGGGTATTATGTGAAATCTAATAAAAAAGAAACACAGGCCTCTGTAATATTAGTACATGGAATTGGCGGATGTAAAGAGCATTTTACCGATTTAGCTGTAGAGTTGGCTAATAGAGGATACGACAGTTGGCTTTTTGATAATAGAGCGCATGGCGAAAGCGGTGGGGAATACACAACTTACGGTTTCTTTGAAAAAGATGATATTTCCATAATTGTAGATGAGATAAAAAAAAACAACTCAAAAGCTAAAATTGGGATTTGGGGGAGTTCATTAGGAGGTGCAATTGCAATTCAAGCTATTGAAAAAGACTTAAGAATTGATTTTGGTATTGTAGAAAGTACTTTTACAGACTTGAAGCAAATTGTACAGGATTATCAAAAACGGTATGCTTATGGCTTAGGCTTGGAGTGGGTGTGCAATCTGGTGTTAAAAAAAGCTGGTGATATCGCAAACTTTAACCCTAAGCAAGTAAGTCCTATAGCGTCGGTTAATAGAATTTATAAACCGATGTTGATTTCACACGGTAATGCAGATGAAAATATTAAATATAGCTATGCTAAGCAATTGTTTCATAACTTAATAACAACAGACAAAGAATTTGTAACTGTGGATAACGGAGATCATTACAATATGTTTGAAAAAGGTGGTGATGTTTATAAGAATAAGTTGTTTAAGTTTATAGATAGACAGGTGAATATGAAATAATATTGTGTCTAACGTTTAAATGTTAAAATATCGTGTATTTCGTCTAAATTAAAAGCTTTTAAGCGGTAGTGTTGAAAACAAATGTATATTTGTAATCCCAAACCTATCAAAATAATATAAAAGCTCAAATGTACCATAGCTTAACCGTTTATATTATTCAATTTAAAAATTATAAGTAAATAAAAGTTTAATAGCTAGTGAGATTTACAATCTTTTTAGCTATCTAATCTTATGATTAAAGTCCTTTAGGAATCGCATTTATTAATTTTTTTGTATATTCTTTTTTAGGTGTAGTATAAATAGTATCGGCTTCATTTAACTCTTCAATTTCTCCTTTATTCATTACTAATAACTGATCGGACATGTATTTTACGACAGCAAGATCGTGTGAAATAAAAATATATGTAAACCCGAAATTGGTTTTTAATTCGTTTAGTAAATTTAAAACTTGAGCTTGTACAGAAATATCTAGCGCAGATACAGATTCGTCACAAACGATTAATTTAGGCTCCAAAGCTATTGTTCTTGCTATTCCAATGCGTTGACGTTGTCCTCCTGAAAATTCGTGAGGATAACGATTAAAATGCGTTTCAGAAAGGCCTACTTTATTTAGAATTGAGATGGCTTTAGTTTTGCGTCCTTCAGGAGTTTTGTGTAGTTTGTGAACCGTCATCGGTTCCATTATGGCATTGCCTACTGTTATTCTAGGATTTAATGAAGAATAAGGGTCTTGAAAGATAATTTGAATATCTTTTCTAATAGCTAGAGTTTCAGAGCTGTTTAATGTTGTAATGTCTTTGCCTTTATAAATAATGCGCCCAGAAGTGGCTTTGTCTAATTGTAGTATGGCATTGCCTAATGTCGATTTTCCGCAACCAGATTCTCCAACTAATCCTAGTGTTTCGCCTTCGTAGAGTTTAAAGCTGACGTTCTTTACAGCTTTAAAAATTTCAGGTTTGCTAAACCAATTCGACTTGGTAAAGTATTCTTTTTCAATATTAAACACCTCTAAAAGAGGAGGCTTTGCATAGATTTCTTTATGTCGTGTTTCTCGCATTTTTGTAGTAATGACTTCGTGAGAAAGCTTGTCGTTTAATATGTCGCTAATTGTAGGAAGCGTTTTTAATCGTGTGTTTAAAGACGGTCTAGCGTTTATTAGAGCTTTGGTATAGTTGTGTTGGGGAGAGTTAAAAATTGAAGTTGTAGTATTTTGTTCTACGATATCTCCTTTATACATTACTAAAACTCTATCTGCTATTTGAGAAATTAAAGCTAAGTCATGAGTTATAAAAATAATACTCATTTTTGTTTCTGCTTGAATTTCTTTTAAAAGTTCGATAATATCATTCTGTACAGTAACATCAAGAGCTGTTGTTGGTTCGTCTGCTATAAGTATTTGAGGTTTACAGGCTATAGCCATGGCAATCATAACACGTTGCTTTTGCCCTCCAGATATTTCATGTGGATAGGATTTAAAAGTGCGATTTGGATCTGGAAGTTTTACTTTTTTTAATAATAAGAGTGTTTCTGCTTTTCTTTCTTTTTTAGAAAGGGTAGTATGCTGAAGCAATATTTCTTCAACTTGTTTACCACAAGTCATAGCGGGATTTAATGAACTCATTGGTTCTTGAAAGATCATCGCTATTTTTGAGCCTCTAATAGTTTGAAAATCTTTAGAAGAAACTTGAGTTAAATCCTCATTTTCAAAATAAATACTACCTGAAGTTATTTTTGATATAGCTTTGGGAAGTAATCCTAAAATAGCTAAAGACGATACCGATTTTCCAGAGCCAGATTCTCCGACGATGCCCAGTATTTCATTCTCATATAGATCGTAGGATATAGAATGTATAATTTTATTCTCATCCTTGTTAGATAAAAACGAAATGGAAAGATTATTAATTGATAGTAGATGCTTCATAATTAATGTAAATGTAGGAATTGTATCATTTTAAATTACGGTAAAAACCGTAAATTCAATAGAAGTTGTTTTTTGTTAAATAATAGTTAATAAAAATGCTAAAAAAATGATATATTTTTATAATTTTGAGGCTGTTAATAAAAATGCTCCCGTAATTCAAAAACTTTTAAATATTTAATTATGAAAAAATCAATTACTTTATTTGTAATGAGCTTTCTTTTTGTTTTTACAGTTTTTGCTCAGCAAGAGCGAAACTGTAAATCTATGGAAAACTTAGAGTACAGAAAACAATTAAACCCTCTTTTAGAGCAAAATATGAATCAAATTGAGGCTTACACAAAAAATAAGCTTCAAGAATTACAAGGGCAGCAAAACAAAATAGTAGGTGATATTATAACTATTCCAGTGGTGGTACATGTTATTTATAGCAATGCTAATGAGAATATTAGTGATGCGCAGATATTATCCCAAATACAAGTTTTAAACGACGATTTTAGAAGAACAAACTCTGATGCAGATAACACATGGTCTCAAGCGGCAGATACAGAAATTGAATTTTGTATGGCTGTTGTAGATCCAAGCGGTAATGCTACAAATGGAATTACTAGAAAATCTTCTACGAGAACATCTTGGGGGACTAGTGATGCTATGAAAAAAGCATCTCAAGGTGGCGTCAATCCGTGGGATACTTCTCAATATCTTAATATGTGGGTCTGTAATATTGGAGGTGGAATTTTAGGCTATGCTCAGTTTCCAGGAGGAAGTGCAGCTACAGATGGTGTTGTAATGGGGCCAAATTACTTTGGTAGTAAAAATGGCGGTTCTGGTTTTTATCTGTCTGCACCTTTTGACTTAGGAAGAACAACGACGCATGAAGTCGGACATTTTTTAAATTTACGTCATATCTGGGGAGATGGTGGTTGTGGAGTAGATGATTTTGTATCAGATACCCCGCTTTCTGATAACTCTAATGGTGGCTGTGCTACAACACATGTGTCTTGTGGTTCGGTGGATATGGTTCAAAATTATATGGATTATAGTGATGATTCTTGTATGAATCTATTTACTCAAGGGCAAACCGATAGAATGCGCGTTACCTTATTGCCTGGCGGTGTTCGAGCGAGTCTTGGAGCATCTACAAAATGTGACGGTGGTAGTGAGCCAACATGTAATGATGGAATTCAAAATGGAAATGAAACAGGTGTAGATTGTGGTGGCTCTTGTGAGCCGTGTGATACTGCTCCAACATGTGACGATGGTATTCAAAATGGAGACGAGACTGGTGTAGATTGTGGTGGCTCTTGTGAACCATGCTCTACAGCATGTACAGATAATAGTATTAATGTGAATATTACTTTTGATAATTACCCAGAAGAAACGGCTTGGGAAATTAAAGATGCAAGTGGAGTTACAGTAGCTTCTGGTACTTATTCTACAGCAAATGCTGATGGTTCATCGGTTTCAGAAGCATTATGTTTACCTAATGGCTGCTATGATTTCGTTATCACAGATGTTTATGGCGATGGGATTTGCTGTTCTTATGGAAATGGCTCATATAGTGTAACTGGAGATGGGGGAAGTTTAGCTTCTGGTGGCGATTTTGATAACTCAGAGACTACGAATTTCTGCTTAGGCGATTCTGCGCCAACTTGTACAGATGTATTAGTATCTGTAACATTAGATAATTATCCAGAAGAAACGGCTTGGACACTTCAAGATGCTAATGGAAATACAGTCGCTTCAGCAAGTTATTCTACAGCGAACCCAGACGGTTCAACAGAAACTCAAACGGTTTGTTTAGAAGAGGGATGTTACGATTTCGTAATTACAGATGCTTATGGTGATGGGATTTGCTGTTCTTATGGGAATGGATCATATAGTGTTTCTGATGGATCAGGAACATTGGCTTCTGGAGGTTCTTTTGGAAGTACGGAGACTACAAATTTCTGTGTAGGAAATGCAAGGACTGTTGGAAAAATAAGAGTTGTAAATGTTAATAATAATACCTTTAAAATGCATCCAAACCCTGTTAAGGGAGATGTTTTATATATTAGTTTAAAAGGGGATTTAGACGCAACATACAGGATAGTAAGCATAACTGGTCAGACCATTTCTAAAGGAAATCTAACAGGAGAAATAAATGTTGGAGCGTTAAAAATGGGATTATATTTTGTTGAAATTAATGATGGAAAAGCAACAATGACAAAAAAATTCATTAAACAATAATACTATTGATTAGTCTGTAAATAACCAATCATTTTAAAAAGAGCCTTGATTTTTGTCAAGGCTCTTTTGTTTACTTAAAAAAGTTAAATACGATTTGTAGAAGTGTTTCTTTCCTAAGAGGGTTACGCTGTTAAAAGGTGTTTAAATGTTATTCTGAATTCACCATTTTCAAGTTCCTTATATTCAGTATTGTCATTATTATTGTATAATTTACAGCTAAACGTTCCTGTAATTATAAATTGCCCAGCTTCTATTTCATCGACCGAGGTTATATTAAAGGAAGCATTAGTGTTGTCACCAAATCGAGAGGAGTAATAAGTGGTGTTTTCGTAAAACGTACCTGCCGGAAAAAAGTCTAGAGCAACGGAATTAGGAATAGAAGTATATTGACTATTTGAAAATAGATTGTAGTTGTAGTTTGGGAGCTCTAAAAAGGAATGCATTGCTATAATTTCATTTGCTAAGGTACAGGTGTTAATGGGGATTTTTCTAAAAACCATATTAGCCGAGTCTAATTGATTGAAATCTTCGTGCTCTTCATTGGCATATAAAGCAAAACCATAAAGACCTTTGCAGGGGCTTGTGTTGTAATTATCAGGGTCTTCACTGTGGATTTGGCTGTTTATAGAATTGGTTCTGTATGGCCTGACTCCGTTAAAGTAATCGTTGATGTATACGTTTTTTTCAATATTGAGTACTTCTCCATCTAGCATTCCTTTAAAATAATAAGTTTCAATAAGTTCTGGCTCTGGAAGAGTAAAGGTTTCACTATTGTCCTCAGATTCGCAAGAATTTAGGGTTGAAAGAATAATAATAAGAATGAATATCGTTTTTTTTAGTTTTTGTACGGTCATTTTTTTGTCTTTTTTTGGAGTAAAAATAAAAAAAACCGCTTTCTTAGAAGCGGTTTTTATAATGATCTTGTTAATTAATTTAATTAAAGGTCAAATTTAATTCCTTGAGCTAGAGGTAAATCTGTCGTGTAATTAATCGTATTTGTTTGACGTCTCATGTATACTTTCCAAGCGTCAGATCCAGATTCACGTCCGCCACCAGTTTCTTTTTCACCTCCAAAGGCACCACCAATTTCGGCTCCTGAAGTTCCTATGTTTACATTGGCAATTCCACAATCCGATCCTGCAACAGATAAGAAAGCTTCTGCTTCACGCAAGTTATTGGTCATAATAGCAGAAGACAAGCCTTGAGCGACTCCATTTTGAATATCTAAAGCATTTTCTACGCCTCCAGAATATTTTAATAAATATAAAACAGGAGCAAAAGTTTCGTGCTGTACTATTTCATAAGCATTGTTAGCTTCAGCAATAGCTGGTTTTACATAACATCCAGATTCGTAACCTTCTCCAGAAAGTACGCCGCCTTCAACAATAATATTTCCGCCTTCTTCAACAACTTTAGTTAGTGCATTTTCATACATTTTTACCGCATCTGTATCAATAAGTGGTCCAACGTGATTGTTTTCATCTAAAGGGTTTCCTATTCGTAATTGTCCGTAAGCTTTTACAATAGCATCTTTAACAGTATCGTACATGCTATCGTGTATAATTAAACGGCGTGTAGAAGTGCAACGTTGTCCAGCAGTTCCTACAGCTCCAAAAACAGCACCTATTACAGTCATTTTTACATCTGCATCTGGTGTTACTATTATGGCATTGTTTCCTCCTAATTCTAGTAATGAGTTGCCTAAACGTCCTGCAACTTCTTTAGCAACAATTTTACCCATTCGCGTAGAGCCTGTTGCCGATACTAAAGGGACACGTGTATCTTTAGTCATCATTTCTCCAACTTTATAATCTCCATTTATTAAGTTGCAAATACCTTCTGGTAAGTCGTTAGCAGCAAAAACTTCAGCAGCTATATTTTGGCAAGCAACGCCACAAATAGGTGTTTTTTCAGAGGGTTTCCAAACACAAACATCTCCACAAATCCATGCTAATGCAGTGTTCCAAGCCCAAACTGCTACAGGGAAGTTAAATGCAGAAATAATACCTACAACTCCTAGTGGATGGTATTGCTCATACATTCTGTGTCCTGGGCGTTCAGAGTGCATTGTTAAGCCGTGTAATTGGCGAGATAAACCTACTGCAAAATCACAGATATCTATCATTTCTTGAACCTCACCTAAACCTTCTTGGTAAGATTTTCCCATTTCATAAGAAACTAACTTTCCTAGAGCTTCTTTCTTTTCTCTTAATTTTTCACCAAATTGACGAACGATTTCTCCTCTTTGGGGAGCGGGCATTTTTCGCCAGGTTTTAAAAGCTTCTGTAGAGGTTTCCATTACTTTGTCGTAATCTGCCTGCGTTGTTGCTTTTACTTTACCTATTAACTTTCCATCTACTGGAGAATAAGATTCTAAAATTTCTCCATTAGAAAAATAATTGGAACCTGTAGATGTTCCTTCGTTTATATCTTTTACTCCTAATTCTAAAAGAGCTTCTTTTATTCCGAAATCAGCTGAAACTGCTGCCATAATTGCTTAGTTTTTACGAATTATTAAATTTTGAGCAAAGGTACTAATAAAACTCTTTATTTTGAAGACCTAGATTTTTTAAAATGTTAACTCTAAAAAGATAAAAATGCCATTATATTAGATTATTTCAAAGTTGTGCTTTGTGAACGGAATAGTTATTTGTTGCATTTTTAAAGTTGATAATATGTAGGGGAATGCTGCAGGTAATGCTATTCGTAAACGTATAATCTTTAGGTGTTGCTGCAAATACTATTTTTAACTTAACGAATCCTTGTTTTATCGCAACGAATATTAATCCTTTTGTAGTTGTTTGGTGGATACTTCTTAGTTTTGTGAAAACTTTCAAAACTATTATGCAAACAAAATCGCTTTTAACCTTAATGCTCTGTTTTTTACTCGCTCTTTCATGTAAGAAAAAAGAAACAGAAACAGACAATGTTTTTAAATTTAGAGACTATATAAGTTATACTACTTCTGGTAGGGTGTCGACTAGTAGTCCTATAACAATAAGTTTAACTAAAGCGGTTAAGGAGTGGAGTGCCGATAACGATATTTCTGAAGATTTGGTTAATGTAATACCATATGTGTCAGGGCAATTGGTTTCTAAAAACAAGCACGTGTTAGTTTTTGTTCCAGATGAGCCTTTAGAGTCAGATACGGAGTATTCGGTGACAGTAAATTTAGATAAGATATATAACAATATTTCTGCCGAATTTAAAAATTACACTTTTCAGTTTAAAACCATCACGCCAAACTTTAATATTATTACTAAGGACTTACAATCATATAGTAAAGAGTGGCAATACTTATTAGGGACGTTAAAGGCGGCAGATAATATTAGTATAGATAAGGCTAAAGAACTAATAAGTGCTACGCAAAAAGGGAAAAACCTAAAAATCGAATGGGATGAAGAAAGTGTGCCGTCAAGGCATTTTGCTTTTAAGATCGATAGTATAAGACGTTTTGTAGAAGATAGTGAAATACTAGTGAAATGGGATGGTGAAGCTATAAATGCGGATAATTCTGGAGAAAATAAAGTGCCGATTCCTGGAAAAAATAATTTTACCATTACAAAAATGGAAGTGGTGCAAAGTCCAGAGCAATATTTATCCATTAATTTCTCTGATCCAATAAGAAAACAACAGAATTTTGATGGGTTAGTAAGTATTCAGAATGTTAGAAATCCAAGATATATAGTAGATGGAAATGTTTTAAAGGCTTATTCTGATTCTAAAATTATAGGAACTGTTCGTATAGATGTTTTTCAGGGGATAAAAAATACAGAAGGGTATAAATTGAAACGCCCTTTTTCTGAAACTATTTCTTTTGAACAAATAAAACCACAAGTGCGTTTAGTAAACAATGGTGTGATTCTACCAAATTCTGAAGCATTAAAATTTAATTTTGAAGCTGTTAATTTAATGGCAGTAGACGTGAAAGTGATTAAAATCTTTGAGAGTAATGTCTTGCAATTCCTTCAAGAAAATGAGTCGGCTGCTGGATATGATAATAGTATTCGTTATGTAGGACGGCGTATCGCAAAAAAGAAAATTGAACTTATGGGAAGTGCTATAGAAAATACAGGGAAATGGAAAGCCTATAGTGTTGATTTGTCTAAATTTTTTAATGCAGATCCAGGGGCAATTTATAGGGTGGAAGTCGATTTCAAACAAGAGTATTCTTTATATGGTTGCGATGATAACCAGAACATAACAAATTCTGAAGATAATGACGATTATTACGAAGATGAATACTATGAAGAGGAATATTACGAAGGTGATTATAGTGAGAGTACTACAGAAGATGACGATTTGCGAGAGGAAGAGTATTGGGATAATCTAACTTATAGTTACCGTGATAATAATTACAATTGGAGAGATCGTAAAAACCCTTGTAAACCGTCGTACTATAAGGTTAATAATAAGATTTCACAGAATTTATTAGCGTCAAATATTGGGGTAATTGTAAAAAAAGGAGCTCATAATAATTATTACTTTGCGGTGACTAATATTTTAAATACTAATGTAGAGGAGAATGCTACAGTTGTATTGTATAATTTTCAGCAGCAAGAAATAGCGTCAACTAAAACGGATGCTGAGGGCTTAGCTACGATAAAAGCAGATAAGCATGCCGCATTTGCTATAGTATCAAAAGGGAGAAATAAAACTTATATAAAGTTAAAAGATGGAAATTCGTTATCGCTAAGTAAATTTGATATTTCGGGAAATCGTTTGCAACGCGGTATTAAAGGATATATTTATGGAGAGCGTGGTGTTTGGAGGCCGGGAGATACCTTGCACCTAACTTTTATGTTAAATGATGTGGCTAATAAGTTGCCAAATGGGCATCCCGTAAAAATGGAAATAACAGACCCTAATGGCAAATTAGTTTATAAAAAAATTACAACAACAAATGTTAATCAGTTCTACAAATTTACGGTGCCTACAGGAGTAGATGATAAAACAGGAAACTGGAATGCTAAAGTAAGTGTCGGTGGCGCTAAATTTTATAAAGGATTAAAAATAGAAACGGTAAAGCCTAATCGCTTAAGAATTAAAGTTGATTTTAAGGATGAGGTGCTTACAGGTGAAAGTCCGTTAAATGGAAACTTGCAAATAAAATGGTTGCATGGTGCGCCAGCAAAAAACTTAAAAACAGAAATAAAAGCGAAGTTTAGTAATGCGTATTCACCGTTTGAAAACTATAAAGCGTATCTGTTTAGAGATCCATCTAGAGAATTCTCTGGAGAAGAACTTACTATTTTTGAAAATAAAGTGGATGAAGAAGGACTAGCGATTATTGCCAATAAATTAAATGTAGGTAAAAATGCGCCGGGAATGCTAAATGTTCAGTTTTTAGTACGTGCTTTTGAGAATGGGGGCGATTTTTCTATGGACGCCTTTTCAAAAAAATATGCACCATATAAATCCTTTGTAGGATTAAAATCACCAAAAAGTAAGGCTTATGGATCATTTTATACAGACGAAGATCAAAATTTCGATTTGGTAGTTGTAGATGCTCAAGGAAAACCAATAAAACGAAATGGATTAGAAGTTAAAGTTTATAAAATAGAATGGCGTTGGTGGTGGAATTCTTCGTACGATAATTTGTCTAAATATGCTAAGAGTTCGTATCATAAACCATTTATGAATACTACGGTAAATACAGATGTAAAAGGAAAAGCAAGCTTTAATATAAAAGTTCCAGAGCATGAAGGTGGTCGTTATTTAATTCGGGTTTACGATCCGATAAGTGGGCATGCAACAGGACGCACAGCCTATTTTTATAGAAACTGGTGGAAAAGGCAACCAACAGGTAGTAAAGATGCTGCAAAAATGCTAGTGTTTTCTGCCGATAAAGACAATTATAATGTCGGCGAAACCGCAAGAATTACATTTCCTTCTGGTACGGAAGGACGCGCTTTAATAAGTGTTGAAAACGGTTCCGAAGTTATAGATTACAAATGGGTGAAAACTAAACAAGGTGAAACTGTTGTAGATGTGCCAATAACAGATGCCATGGCGCCCAATGTATTTGTGAATATTTCATTACTACAGCCGCATGCTAGTACTGCAAATGATTTGCCATTACGTTTATATGGTGTCATTCCAATACTAGTCGAAAATCCAGAAACAAAACTTAATCCAGAAATTAAAATGCCTGAGGTATTGCGTCCAGAGCAAGAGTTTAAGGTAACCATTTCAGAGAGTAACGATAAAGCAATGACTTATACCATTGCGGTGGTCGAAGAAGGCTTGTTAGATCTAACGCGTTTCAAAACCCCAAACGCTTGGTCTGTGTTTTATGCAAGAGAAGCATTAGGTGTTAAAACCTGGGATGTATTCGATGATGTTGTGGGAGCGTATAGTGGTAGTATAGATCAAATATTTGCTATTGGTGGAGATGGTAGTGCTGCTGGAGGTAAAAACAAAAAAGCGAACCGTTTTAAGCCTGTGGTTACTTATTTAGGGCCATTTGTATTAAAGTCAGGTGCTAAGAAAACGCACACCATAAAAATGCCAAATTATGTTGGTGCTGTACGTACTATGGTTGTCGCTGGAAATAATGGAACAGAGGCTTATGGTAGTGTAGATAAATCAGTGGAAGTTAAAAAACCATTAATGGTATTGGCTACGCTACCACGTAAGTTAAGTCCTGGTGAGAAAGTGACTCTTCCGGTTACTGTATTTGCTATGGAAGATAAAGTGAAAAATGTAAAGTTGAAACTAAAACTTAGTAATGGCATTACTGTAGTTGGTGATCAAACCAAAATGTTAACATTTAAAAGGCCAGATGAGCAAATGGTTTATTTTGAATTAGATGTTAGTAAAGCAAAAGGTGTAAATACTGTTGAGGTTATAGCAACAGGAAATGGTGAAAAGGCAACATGCAACGTTGAGCTAGATGTTGTTAATCCGAACCCAATAACATCAAGAGTACTAGATAAAACATTGGAAGCAAATGCAACCGCTAATTTAGATTTTGAAACCTTTGGGGTGCAAGGAACAAATGCAGCAACATTAGAGTTTTCTACAATGCCGCCAATGGATTTTTCTAGACGATTACAGTATCTAATACAATATCCGCATGGTTGTGTAGAGCAAACAACATCTAGTGTATTTCCACAGTTGTATTTAAATGATATTTTTGATTTACCCTTCGATAAAAAACAAAAAATACAATCTAATATTAAAAATGGAATTAAACGTTTAGGTCATTTTCAAAGACCAAGCGGAGGAATGAGTTACTGGATTGGAGAAGGTAATGCTAACGACTGGGGAACAAGCTATTCTGGACACTTTTTAATTGAGGCAGAGAATAAAGGCTATGTATTACCTTTAGCCTTTAAGGATAATTGGATTCGTTATCAAAAAGAAGTTGCAAGAAACTGGAGGCCAAGTTATAGAACGTATAATAGTGATTTAGCGCAAGCCTATAGATTGTATACTTTGGCATTAGCAGGAAGTCCAGACCTAGCTTCTATGAATCGATTACGGGAGTTTAGTGAAATCTCTAACGAGGCCAAATGGCGATTAGCAGCTGCTTATGCATTAGCAGGGCAAAAGGAAGCGAGTCATCAAATTTCTAAAACAGCGAATATTGAGTTTCAAGCACCGCGTTATAACTACTATACCTATGGTTCTGTAGATAGAAACCGCGCAATGGCTCTAGAAACGATGGTGCTAACAAAAGATAAGAGATCACATGAGCTGGCGAAACAATTAGCAAGAGATCTTTCTGGTAGCCGTTGGATGAGTACACAAACAACAGCTTATAGTTTATTAGCAATGGCTAAAATGGTGGTGGCTAATGGAGGGAAATCCGTGGAATTAGATTATACTATTAATGGTAAAACTGAAACTATAAAGACACAGAATGCAATTGTGCAGCGGGAGTTAAAATTAAAGGGTGGAAGTAATGCTTTAAATTTTAAAAATAATCAAGCTAATGTCGTTTATGTACGTGTTTTAAACTCGGGTAAATTACCATTAGGCGAAGAGTTAGAGGAGCAGCGCGGTTTGAGTGTAAGTGTTATTTATAAAGATTTAAAAGGGAATTCTATAGATGTTAGCAAGCTGCAACAGGGGCAGGATTTTGTAGCTACTGTTACTGTGAGTAATCTTAAAAATGAGCGTGTAAATGATATTGCTTTAACACAGGTATTTCCATCGGGATGGGAAATCGTAAACACGCGATTTACGGCTTTTGGAAGCGCAACTATAAGTCAGGCAAGATATACCGATATTAGAGATGATCGTGTTAATTTTTATTTAGATTTAAATAAAAGAGGGGAGACTAGTAGCTCTAAGACTTTTAATGTGATGTTAAATGCATCTTATTTAGGAGTTTATTATTTGCCTGGAGTACAAGTGGAAGCTATGTACGATAATGAGTTTTTAGTACGTACAAAAGGGCAATGGGTGGAAGTTGAAAAGTAACACACTCTTGTAAAAACAGGAGTCTTATTAAATTGATATGAAATTGAAGTCAAAACAGATTCTAAACGAAACAAGTCATAGATTATTCGATTATCCATCAAAACCATGGGCGATATATCAAGAATGGAACAAAGCTGTTTTTTTACATTGGGAAGTAGCACCTAAGGTTATACAGGCATTATTGCCAAGCGAATTAACTGTAGATGTAGTCAATGGTAAAGCATGGATTAGTTTAGTGGCTTTCGATATGAATAATATTAAATTACGATACTTGCCAAAACCGCCATATATTTCAGATTTTCAGGAAATAAATATTAGAACTTATGTTGTGTATAAAGGGAAGCCAAGTGTGTGTTTTTTAAGTATGGAGGCTAATAATAAGTGGTCGTGTAAACTAATAAGACAAGCCTCTAAATTACCATATCGTTATTCGGAAATGAGTAGAAATGACGAGAGTTTTCAATCTGTAAACACGGATTTAAAAGACGCTTTTAGTATTCGCTATACATTGGAAGAAGAGCCAGTGCTAAAAGATGAAATCGATATTTGGCTAACAGAGCGTTATGCAGTGTTTCAGGAGTATAAAAACAAAATAATAGAATACGATGTGCATCACATAGAATGGCCAATGCAGCATATTATTTGTACAGATATTAATGTGAACTATCCGAGGTTTACATTTTTAAATAGCAAGCCAGATAAAATACACTATTCAAGAGGGGTGCAAGTATTGGCATGGGGTAAAAAAGAATATAAAAAGAGAAGTTAGATTTTACGTCTTACTGTGTTGTGATTTTTATATCAACCAGAACTGAATATGATAATAAGTATGATGTTGGGGAATTTAATGGGAGCGCATGCTAAGTAATAGGTGCGCAAGATTGGTAGTTGTTATAATGTAAGAATCTGTAAAGTTGAGCATGTGTTTGAGTTTGTAAAGTGTTAAATAGTGCTTTTCTTTTGTAGTATGTCGTTATTCATGTAGAAATGAAGAATAAGTAATTACCAAAAGAAGTTCTTCTTTTTAATTGTATAAAAATGAAAAAAATAATACCCCACATAAGAAAACACAAAATAAAATCTATAGTACTAGTCGTTTTAATAGTAGTGTACTATTTATGTTTGCCAAATCAACTCTTTAAGGATCCTACTGCAACTGTAATAACGAGCCGTAATAATGAATTATTGGGAGCGCAAATAGCAAAAGATGGGCAATGGCGATTCCCTAAAAACAATAATGTTCCCGAAAAATTTAAAACCTGTATCATCAACTTTGAAGATGAATATTTTTACAAGCACCCAGGTTTTAATCCTATATCTATATTTAAGGCTTTAAAGCAAAATATAAGTTCAGGAGAAGTAAAGCGTGGCGGAAGTACCTTAACGCAGCAAGTTATTAGATTGTCGCGCAAAGGAAGGTCTAGAACTTATCTGGAAAAAATAAAAGAAATAATTTTAGCAACGCGTCTTGAATTAAGATATAATAAAGAAGCGATATTAGCGTTTTACTCAAGCTATGCTCCATTTGGAGGAAATGTTGTAGGGTTGGATGCTGCATCATGGCGCTATTTTAACAGAGCGGCTAATGATTTATCTTGGGCGGAAAGTGCAACCTTAGCAGTGTTACCCAATGCTCCAAGTTTAATTTACCCAGGAAAAAACCAACTGCGCTTATTAAAAAAACGAAACAAGCTTTTAAAAAAATTGTTAGTTAATCAAATCATAGATACTTTAACGTACGATTTGTCTATTGCAGAATCACTTCCTCAGAAACCTTATGCCTTACCGCAAATTGCGCCACATTTATTACAGAAAATTGCGAAAAATCACCATGGAGAACGTGTAAAAACAACTATAAATAATAAGTATCAGCAGCAAGCGAATAGGGTTGTTTTTAATCATTATAATTTATTGCAACAAAATGAAATCTTTAATATATCGGTATTGATTTTGGATGTAAAAACACGAGAAGTGTTAAGTTATATTGGTAATGCTCCAACTACACGAGCACATCAAAAAGATGTAGATATTGTAGATAAAGGGAGAAGTACAGGTAGTGTTTTAAAGCCATTTCTATATGCTGCGATGTTAGATTCTGGAGATTTGTTGCCAAATGCGTTAGTACCAGATGTGCCGTCGCAATTTGGTAACTATGTGCCCGAAAATTATAATAAAGAATACGATGGTGTGGTACCTGCAAAACGTGCTTTGGCGCGTTCTTTAAATGTGCCAGCAGTGCGAATGCTTCAAGATTTTGGCTTAGACCGTTTTCATTATTATTTAAAAGAGTTGAAGCTACAAGATGTAAAATATAATGCGAACCATTATGGCTTGTCTTTAATTTTAGGAGGTGCCGAAAGTAGTCTTTGGGATTTATGTAAAAGCTATGCTAGTCTCTCTTCAACACTAAATCATTTTAATGAATATTCTAGTGAATATTTTTCTAATGAGTTTTGTGAACCTATTTTTTTAGCTTCAGAAACTATTGACTTTGGAAAGCGATCTACAGAAAAAACATTATTCGATGCGGCTTCTATTTATTTAACCTATGAAAGCCTAAAAGAAGTGAATAGACCTGAAAAGGATGAGAATTGGGAGTTTTTTGATGGGGCTAAGCAAATTGCTTGGAAAACGGGAACTAGTTTTGGGTATAGAGATGCTTGGGCTATAGGGACTACAAAAGATTATGTGGTTGGTGTATGGGTTGGTAATGCTGATGGGGAAGGTCGGCCAGGTCTGGTTGGTGTGCAAGCTGCAGCTCCTGTTTTATTTGATATATTTGCTATTTTGCCAGACAGTAATTGGTTTGAAAAACCGTATGATGAGATGCGGGAAATAGATGTTTGTTTAAAAAGCGGTTATCGCGCAAACGAAAACTGTGAAGAAGTAAAAAAAGAATACGTGCAAATTAGTGGGTTAAAAACAAAACCTTGTCCATATCATGTATTAATTCATTTAGATGCCGATGAGCAGTATCAAGTTAATGCCTCTTGTGAAGACTTAAGCGTTGTCTCTCATAAATCATGGTTTGTCTTACCCCCGTTAATGGAGTATTATTATAAAAGTAAAAATCCTTTTTATAAGTCTTTACCTCCTTTCAGGGGTGATTGTAATGTAAAAGGAGGCTTATTAATGGAATTTATTTATCCTAAAAAAGGAAGTGTCGTTTTTCTGCCAAAAGATTTCGATGGTAAAACCAATGAATTAATTGTAAAGGTTACACACGTTAAGCCTCAAACGACGCTGTTTTGGTATTTAAACAAAACTTTTATAGGAACAACTAAAAATATTCATAACATTTCAATACTTCCTGATCAAGGTAATCACCTAATAACAGTAATTGATTCTTTTGGTAATGAAATCAAAAGAAAAATAACAATTAGCAATTAACATGTTAAAAAACTAAGTGATATTTATTATTTTAGCTAACAAACGTTCATTTCGTCGAAAAATATAATATTATATCTGTTGCTGGTTTTCTAATTAAAGTAATTAGTATACATTGTGGTTTATGAAAAAAAATCCAAAAAATTACGAATTTTGGAAAATTTTAACTTAACCATAAATTTAATTATAAATGAGAAAGATTACTTTATTGTTAATTTTGCTTTCGTTTAGTTATTCGCTAACCGCGCAAACTTATTTGCAAGAAAATTTTGATATAGAAATTCCTGCGACTTGGACTGTTACAGATGAAGGAGCGGCAACAGGAGATTCATGGAGCTCTGGACAACAAGGAGGGGCAAATAGTCTCGATGGTACAAATGGTGTCGTTGTAGATAGCGATGCCAATGGAAATGGCGTATTACTGTTAGAAACATTAACGTCTCCTACTTTTGATACTACAGGAGCCGTTGGGCTCTTTTTAGATTTTGAGCAGTTCTATAGAAATGGAGGTATAGATACTGGAATCGTTGAGGTTTTTGATGGAACAAGTTGGACAGAAGTATTAAACCAGAATATTACAGCTGGTTCTTTTGCTGTGCCAGATCAAAAACATATCAATATCACAGCTTTTTCCAATGCGAACATGCAGGTGCGTTTTATATACAATGACGGAGACTCCTGGGCTTGGTTCTGGATGATCGATAATATACAAGTTTATAATTCATTATGTGATATTCCAACAGGTTTGGTTGTAAATAATATTGGAGCTACAACAGCAGAGATTACTTGGGACTCAGGGACTATTACTGCATGGGAATACGCGTTGCAGCCAGCAGGGACAGGAGAGCCTACAATTAACGGGACAAGTGTGGGAGTAAACATAGTGAATGAGACGGGCTTAAATTTTTCAACAGATTATGAGGTTTATGTTAGGTCAGATTGTGGAGGCGGTGTTTATAGTCAATGGATAGGTCCTGTTAATTTTACAACATTAAACGATCCACCACCACCACCACAAGGAGTTATTTGTACGTCTGGAACATCAACAATGGTATTTACAGAAGGTTTCGGGGCGGATCCAGATAGTGATCCTATAGGATGGACAGGCACAGGTTTTGATGGTTCAGAAGGTAATTGGGATATAACATTAGCTGGAGAGAATTCAGGAGATACTGGTCCAGAAAACACCTATGATGGCGGTACAGGTGCGCATTTAGAATATGAAGCAAGCGGTAGCGCTACAAATATAGCTTCTGCAATTAGTCCAGCCATAGATTTAACAACAGCTATTGACGGTGCCGAATTAGCTTTTTTTATGCATGCTTTTGGAGCAGATATTGGGGTTTTGAATGTTAATGTGGGGGCCTCTGCTACAGGGCCTTTCGTATCATTATATTCTTGGAATGGAGAATTTCAAGGAGCAGATACAGAAGCTTGGGTGCCAATAGGTATTAATTTGGATGCTTATTTGGGGCAAACAATATATTTAGAATTTAATTACGGAGGGGCAGGTACAGGCTTTGAAGGGGATCTCTCTATAGATCAAATTACAGTAGAAACATGTGGCGTTTTTTGTGTCTCACCAAGTAATTTGCTAGTTGAAAATGTTGGCGAAACAACAGCCGATATTTCGTGGACTGCTAATAATGGAGAAACAGAATGGCAGTATGTTATTCAGCCAGCAGGAACTGGAGTCCCTACAGGTGTAGGAACAGTTATTAATGCAACAACACTTAATGCCACAGGATTAAATTATGATACAGATTATGAGTTTTATATTTTGGCAGATTGCGGCGGAGGCTTTACAAGTGAATATGTTGGACCTTTAAATTTCTCTACTACAATCCAAATGAATTTCCCTGTAGATTGTGCGGTTGGTTCAACAAATTTCACCTATTGTTATGAGAATAATGATACTAATGTGTTTACTTTTTCTAGCAATGATGGAACGCCTTTAACACTTATAGTTAATGCTGGTAATGTTGAGGAAGACTGGGATGCGTTTTCAGTTTTTGATACTGATGGGATTACAGATTTAAACGTCGCAACTCCGTATGGAAACGGTGGCGATCTTTCTGGTTTAGTATATCAATCTAGTGGTAATGAGATATCATTTACAGTAGTATCAGATGGCGTTAATAACTGTGGGTCTGAAGGATATGCTTCTATCGATGTAACAGTGTTATGTACAGCTTGTATTTTTCAAGAAGTAGAGTTTAATGCCGTAGCCGATTGTGATAATGGAGCAAATCAATTTTTTATAGATGTAAATATAACTGATCTAGGAAGTGCAACAACTTTAGATATAGATGACGGGACGACTGTACAGGCAGCCACTACTATTGGCATAGTGCAAATGGGGCCTTATGCTATAGGAACAGAGGTTACCATTACAGTTTCTAATCAGGATGATAATAATTGTACTTTAACAAGTAGTACGTTAAGTGTTCCTGTGTGTCCGCCAGATAATGATGAATGCGATACAGCATCTGTTATTATTGCTAATGCAGATGATAGTTGCACAACTATAGCTAGTGGGACATTGTATGGTGCTACAGGGTCCTCTCAAGGGAGTACTTGCACAGGGACAGCAAATGATGATGTCTGGTTTTCTTTTGAAGCAGTATCAGAAAATCATGCTGTAACATTGAGTAATATAATAGGAGATACTACATTTCTTTCTATGGGACTGTATGAAGGAGTAGATTGTAATAGTTTAGCTAGTTTAGGGTGTGATAATAATCAAATTCTGGCTAATGGTTTAATTATTGGAAACACCTATTATATTCAAGTTTTTTCTTTTGATGATGCTCCATATCAAAATACAACTTTTGACTTGTGTGTTATTACAATTCCTGAGCCTATTGCAACAAATGCAGATCAATATTCTATTGAAGAATTAGTTAATGATATATTAATAGATTCCCCTTGTTCTTTGGTGAATAATATAACGTCTGTAACAGGAACAAGTTTTGGTTCATCCAATGGTATTGGCTATTTTGAAGCAAATGGATCTGCGTTTCCTTTTGAGAGTGGAGTGGTGTTATCTACAGGAGATGTTTTAAATGCCCCAGGTCCTGAAGCAGGGATTTTAAATGATGGGGATTTTAATTGGCTTGGAGACACAGATCTTGAAAATGAAATAGGTGAGGGAGAAACGTTTAATGCAACAGTACTTGAATTTGATTTCGTGCCTGTAACTTCAGAAATGTCTTTCGATTTTATTTTTGCTGCAGAGGAATATGGAACATTTCAATGTGGTTTTTCTGATGCCTTTGCTTTTTTGTTAACAGATGAAAATGGAGTAACAGTAAACTTAGCTGTAGTCCCAAATACTAATATTCCTGTGTCTGTATTTTCAATACGGGATAATACTTTTAATGGAAATTGTGATTCAGCTAATCCACAATATTTTGATGCTTATTATGATGCAGGAGATTTTAATAATGGGATAGGGTTGGATCCGTTAACCAGCCCTATAAATTTTAAAGGGAGAACGGTGCCTTTAACCGCTATGGCAACAGTAATTCCTAATGATGTATACCATATTAAGCTAGTCATAGCAGACGATGGAGATACCCAATATGACTCTGCGGTATTTCTGTCGGCAGGTAGTTTTGATATTGGTGAAATAGATTTAGGAGAGGATATTTTGTTAGAAGGAGGTAATGCAAATTGTAATGGAGATGAAGTGATTCTGGATATCGGAATTGATATTCCGAATAACTCCGTGCTTACTTGGTATTATACAGATCCTGAGGTTACAGGAATTTTGGAGCCAATAGCAGATGCTAATGAGCCTACTCTTTTAGTTACAGAAACAGGAATTTATACCGCAGAAATACTCATAACAGGTACCACATGTTTTTTCTTAGATGACGTTTTAATTGAATTCTTTCCAAATCCAGCCATCGCTTTTGAAGAAGATTATGTTATTAAGTGTGCTAATGAGGATTATGACATTTCAGTTAATCTAGTGAGTACAGAAGAGATCACGAATGACTTGATTTATAATTTCTATGTGGAAGGCAATTTAGTACAATCAAGCACAAGCAATGAGTATACGTTAACTGCTGAAGCTCTTGAACAAGGGAGTATTACAGCTACAGTTGTTGATGATGTTACTGGTTGTGAAGGGGAAGCTGTCGAAATGATTGTTGAATTTTATGAAAATGCGAATTGTGTGAATCAGCCGTATGGATTGTCCCCCAATGGAGATGGGATTAATGATTGTTTGATTTTGGATCATTTAGAAGATCGTGAAAACATAATTAGAGCAGAAGTTTTTAATCGTTATGGAGTTAAAGTCTGGGAGTTGGAAAATTATGTAGATGAATGGTGTGGTATAGACAAGGATGGAAATAAGCTACCTGTAGGGACCTATTTTTATACGATTTATACAGAGTCTAAAGGTGCTAGAACAGCTTGGATTTATCTTAACTACTAAAAAAGAAAACAAGACCAATGAAAAAACTAATATATACCATTTTCATCTTCCTGTTAGGGTACCAACTGTATGCCCAACAAGATCCACAATACACGC